>JAHJBA010000029.1 GCA_018813625.1 Patescibacteria group bacterium
CTTTAAAATTTATTTATTATTTTATTTTTCTGAAATGATGTATCTATCTAAAATCGCTTCGAACATTAATGGGGCGACGATAGTGGCATCAGATTCGATCACGAACATCGGAGTATCTTTTGTTAATTTATCCCAAGTAATTTTTTCATTTGGAGTAGCGCCAGAATACGAACCATAGGAAGTTGTTGAATCAGAAATCTGACAAAAATATCCCCAGGGTCTTACCTTCTTTTTCAAATCATATTTAATAGATGGCACTACGCAAATTGGAAAGTCTCCGGAAATTCCTCCGCCGATTTGGAAAAATCCCAACCCAGGTCCGTCTTGAGAAAGTTCCTCATACCAGTCATAAAGTTGCGTCATATATTCCACGCCTGTTTTCATAACTGTCGGACTTACCTCCCCCGCCTTGCAATATCCGGCAAAAATATTTCCAAGCGTTGAATCTTCCCAACCTGGTACAACTATTGGTAAATTTTTCTTTGCAGCCTCAAGCAACCAGCAATATTCAGGATTACCTTCATATTTATCTTTCAATTCATCCGATAAAAGTATTTGATAAAAATATTCGTGCGGAAAATATCTCTCGCCTTTCGCTTGCGCATCTTTCCATCTTTTTAAAATAATCGGCTCAACAACACGAAAAGCTTCTTCTTCTGGAATGGAGGTATCGGTTACCCTACGCTCACCTCTCTGTAAAATTTTTTCATCGTCTTCTTTTGTAAAATATCTGTAATCCGGATAATCTTTATAACTGTTGTGAGCCACCAATCTGAAAACTGATTCCTCTAGGTTTGCGCCCGTGCAAGAAATAATGTGAATCTTATTTTTTTTAATCATGGGCGCAAGTGTGATGCCTAGCTGAGCGGAAGACATGGCCCCACCCATAGCGACAAGCATTTTACCCCCATCATCCAGATGTTTCTTAAATGCCAAGGTGGCATCCTTCATCTGGCGGGAATTAAAATTAAAAAATAATTTTTGAAACAAGCCCAGTATAGAATTTCCATTTTTCATATTAAACACATTATACAAAAATATCAGAGAAAAAGACAAGAACTTCAGCTCTGATTGCTTTTTGGTTCAAATTATGCAATAATACCGAAATGCAATTAGTAGCGAAAATACTGCCTTATGTGCAGATAATCCTTTCAATAGTGTTGGTGCTCGCGATTTTACTCCAGCAATCAGGCGCAGGAGTAGGTGGCGCCCTGGGCGGAAGTGACGGTGGATCTCTTCATCACACCCGCCGAGGATTTGAAAAGTTTCTTTTTTATTTGTCTATAGTTTGTGGAATCCTCTTTGCCCTATCAGCCTTCTTGGCTATAATAATTAAGGCAAATATTTAGATATTCTACATATTCGACACTATTTTTCTTTTATGAAAAATTTCTACAATCGTATACGCAATTTGAAATTTCCTTTAAAAAGCGAGTTAAGATCGGCTATTTTTTCTTTTTCAAGAAGAGAGTGGTTTGTTTTTTTATGCCTCGCAATTATCCTTTTCGTAAGCACACTAATAATTCTCCAGAAAATAAATAAATCTTTCATGACAGATGTGCCTATGCAAGGAGGATCAATTTCTGAAGGAATAATTGGTACTCCCCGTTTTGTTAATCCCGTACTTGCTCTATCTGATTCAGACAGAGATATGGTTTCACTAATATATTCTGGCCTTATGAGGAAAAATCCAGATGGTTCTTTGATTGTGGATTTAGCAGAAAAGTACGAGGTATCAAAAGATAATTTAACTTTCACTTTTACACTAAAAGATAAGGTGTATTTTCATGATGGAAAACGCGTCACCGCTGACGATATTATCTTTACAATAAACGAAGTCAAGGATCCGATCATTAAAAGCCCCTATAGGGGAAATTGGGAAGGTGTAAGTGTCGAAAAAATAGATGAAAAAACAGTGAAATTTATTTTAAAACAACCCTATGCATTATTCTTAGAAAATGCGACATTTGGCATAATGCCCGCACATTTATGGCAAGGATCACCCATTGAACTTAATAATGCCAACATCAACCCAATCGGATCAGGCCCATATCAAGTGGAAAACCTGAATAAGCAATCCGATGGAATAATTAATTATTATAATCTGACTTCTTTTAAAAAATTCGTACTCGGTAGACCGTACATAAAAAAAATAACATTGCGCTTTTATCCGAATGAAAATGATTTGATTTCCGCCTTACAAAGCGGACAAGTCGATCAAGCAAGTTCGATCACCCCTTCAAACGCCAGAATCCTTGAAGAAAAAAATTATCGCGTAGAATACTCAATCCTTCCAAGAGTATTCGGTCTTTTCTTTAACCAGAATCAAGCTCAAATTTTTACGGACAAACATATCATTGAAGCAATTAATCAAGCCATAGACAAAGACAGAATCGTGAACGAGGTACTTCAGGGATACGGAGTCGTAATTGATGACCCGATACCACCAAACATGATCGCCTACCAAAAGCTAAGCACTCAAGATATTTCCTCCCACGAGGAAAGATTGCAAAAGGCACAAGAGATATTAGAAAAGGATGGCTGGAAAAAAGGAGAAGATGGATTCCTCCAAAAAACAACAACTGGTAAGGATAAAAAAGTAAAATCAACTACTAATCTTGAATTTTCCATTTCTACCGGAAATGCACCTGAACTTGCAAAATCAGCAGAATTAATAAAACAAGACTTAGAGTCAATAGGAATGAAAGTTGATATAAAGACATTCGAAATTGGAAACTTAAATCAATCAGTCATACGTCCGCGTGAATATGATGCTCTTTTATTTGGGCAGATCATAAACCACGAATCTGATTTGTTTGCTTTTTGGCACTCGAGCCAAAGAAAAGACCCCGGACTAAATGTCGCTATGTACACAAACGCAAAAATAGATAAGATCTTAGAAGATGCATCCATAACCATCGACGAGAAATCGAGAATAAAAAAATACGCTCAATTCGAAGATGAAATTAAAAAAGACATGCCAGCAGTTTTTCTCTACAGCCCTGATTTCATATATATAGTTTCAAAAAATCTACAAGGACTAGACATAAACCATATTATATCCCCTTCCGATAGGTTTTCTAATTCATATCTATGGTATACTCAAACAGATAATGTTTGGAGGATATTTTCCAAATAAAAAATAAACTATTAAAAATAAAAAATAATGAAAAAAAACAACAGACTATCATTTAGTGCGGTAAGCATTGAAAACAAGAACGAGCAGAAATCCGAGCAAAAGCCACCGGAGAAGAAAAAACAAGCAAAAAGTTCTACTTATCAATATTCCAAATTTGGCAAAAGGCGCCCCCCTAAAGGCCGTCCTTTTCACTCTGGAGATAAATCTAGAAATTCAAACGAAAACAAAATACCACCACTAGAAAAAGGGGCAATACGTATCGTCCCACTGGGAGGAGTGGAGGAAATAGGGAAAAATATGACTGCAATAGAGACAGACGACGATATTATCGTAATAGACGCGGGAATGTATTTTTCCAATGAGGAAACTCCTGGGGTAGATTATGTTATTCCTAACACCACCTACCTTGAAGAAAGAAAAGATAAGATACGAGCACTTTTTATAACACATGCACACCTAGATCACATTGGTGGTGTTCCCGTGGTTCTTTCACGCATAGGCAATCCGCCGGTATATTCTAGAAATCTTTCGATTCTTATGATAAAAAAACGTCAAGCAGAATTTCCACACCTACCACCATTAAAAGCAGAAATAGTAGAAAAAGATGAAACAATAATGTGCGGAAAAACAAAAGTTAGATTTTTTGGAGTCACCCATACAATACCAGATTCAATGGGAGTAATTATAGAAACAAAAAATGGGTGGATCGTAACTCCAGGTGATTATAAGCTAGATCAAATAGATGGAGTAGTTTCCGCAGAAGAAGAAAAAGAATATTCAATTTTTGATAAAGAAAAAGTGCTTCTTCTAATGACCGATTCCACCAATGTTGAAAACGAAGGCTACTCACTCCCCGAAACAAAAGTTCACCAAGGGCTGGAAAACTTAATAAAAAAAATAAATGGAAGAATAATAATTGCAGCGTTCGCTTCTCACATTACTCGATTAACTCATGTGGTAAAAGTTGCCGAAGGATTGGGGAAAAAGATAGCAATCGACGGACGTTCTATGAAAACAAACATAGATGTGGCAATAGAAGCCGGATATTTTAAACCCAAAAAGGGAACCATAATTCCAGTGGAGGAAGCCGGCAGTTATCCCCCAAATAAAGTGGTCATACTTATGACAGGTTCCCAGGGAGAAGAATTTGCCGCCCTTTCCCGCGCGGCCAACAAATCTCACACAAAATTTTCAATTAAAAAAGGAGATACTATTATTTTGTCTGCGTCCATTGTGCCAGGCAATGAGAGGGCTGTTGAAAAAATAAAAGACAATTTATCAAGACAGGGAGTACGTATTATAAGTTATCGAACAGCAGGCGAAGATTTTGTCCATGCTACTGGGCACGGAAACAAGGAAGACATAAAATGGCTTCATAAAAAAACACATCCTAAATTTTTTATCCCAATCCATGGAAATCATTATCGACTGGAGCTTCATAAAGAACTCGCAATGGAAGTTGGCACCCCAGAGGAAAATATAGTAGTACCAGACAATGGTTCCATAATAGAAATTTCCCCAGATGGAGAGAAAATGACATTACGTAAAGAAAAGGCGCCTTCAGCTCCCATGATGGTAGATGGTCTTGCTATCAGTGATGTCCAGGATGTTGTTATCCGAGACAGGCAAATGTTGGCACAGGATGGAATGTTTGTTATTATCGCATTAATGGATCAAAAAACTGGAAAATTAAAAAAATCCCCCGATTTAATTTCTCGAGGATTTGTATATCTAAAAGAAAATCAGGAACTCCTAAGGCAAGTTCGAATCATCATCAAAAAATCCATCGAGGATATTTCTCAGAAAATGAACCCCATAGATTTTGACTCTATTAAAAATAATTTAGGGGAAACAATTTCAAAATTTTTATATCAAAAAACCGCAAAAAGACCATTGGTCATCCCCGTGGTATTAGGAGTATAAAAATGGAAAAAAATAGAAAAATTATATATCTGGCTGGATTTCTGTTTTCAGTCACCCTCGCCCTTACATCATATATAAATTCGAGCTTCTTGGAAACTTATATAAATGAATATTATGTAAGCGCTATTTATATAATCTCCTCAATTATAACAATTTGGGGATTTTTCAAAATGCCAAAAGTTCTCACACACCTAGGTAATCGCTTTACGGCCTTTATGTTTGGTACATTAATTCTTTTATCATTAATCCTTCTCGCAACTGGCAATAGCATATTTATTATAATTCCTGCTTTTGTAATGTACTTCCTGTCAACAAATCTTATTATTGCTTCACTCGATATTTTTATTGAGGATTTTTCAAAAAATTCTACAATAGGCAAAATAAGAGGAACCTATTTAATGATAATAAACTCGGCCTGGGTTATAGCCCAAGTTGTCTCTGGATCAATAATAGCAAAAACTTCTTTCCAAGGAATCTACCTTTTCTCAGCATCATTTATAATTTTATTTTTACTTATCTTCATTTTCTTTCTCCGTAATTTTAAAGATCCAAAATACAAAAAAGTTTCCGTGTTAAAAACAATTAAGTTTTTTTTGGGAAAC
>JAHJBA010000030.1 GCA_018813625.1 Patescibacteria group bacterium
TTCTACAAATCCAGAAATTACTTCCAATACATAGGTTGCATTTTCAGTTGGGACAAAAACTTCTGGATATGACTCCGGCCGTGCATCTTTTTTAACATAAATCACTCGCAAATCTTCTCCTATCCATATAATGTCTATTGGAAAATTCATATTTTTCATCCAAAACGCATATTTCTCTGGATTTGAAAAAACAAATAACATTCCTTCGTCATCTCTTAATATATCTTTTCCTGAAAGCCCCTCTTTTTGTTCTTCTTTCGTTAAAGCAATACCAACCTTCAATGTTTTTCTCGCAATTTCAACATATTTAATATCTTCTGGTTCAAAATTTTTAGGAGAATGATTAATTAAAAAAAATCCTGTCGCTAGAAAAACAATAATTATAAAGATAAAAATAAAAAAATTCTTTTTAATTTGCATTTTTACTTTAAAAACTTCATGAACTTTCTACTTTACAAACCTGCCTGCCGGCAAGCAGGTTATTTATGTTCTCCGTTGGTCCAGCCAAAAAGTTTTCCGATTGATTCTGCTGTCTCTTTTTTGCGAACAATTTTAATCATTCCATCCTGTGCAACTATTTTTGTCGGAGCTGAAAGCAAACAATGGTGCGAAGCAAGAGCGTCTTGGTATGCTCCAGTATCTAAAACTGCGATAAACTGATTTTTATTCTCAGATAACTTCGGTAATAAAATATAATTGCCACCGGCAGTATACTTGTCATCAGAATCACAAGTGCTTCCTGCGAGCCAAACTCTTTTTAAGTTTACATCCATATTATTTGCTGGGATGGCGTGCCACTTTTGATGAATAGCCCAAGTGTCTTTCAAGTCATTTATAAAACTACCATCAACTACATACCAAGAATTTGCATTTGCTTTCAAAATTGGTTTTTCAGAAATAACTTTATAAATTGTAATTTCTGCTGGAGCAACTACATATTGACCCCACTCAACTGCTAAGTTTGGATGTTTTATGCCAGCTTTATTAGATAAATTTTTCAATATCTTAATAATTTTATTAGAAACATTTTTCGCTGTATAAAAATTTTTCTTTTCATAAGGTATTCCAAATCCGCCACCAATATCTAAGGTGTCCAAATTGTGGTGTATCTTTTGTAATTTTTCGTAAATAGTAAAAGCATGTTTTATCCCCTCCAAAATACTTTTTTGAGTTTTTATTTGAGAACCTAAGTGATAATGCATTACTTTTAAATTTTTCATTTTATTTAAAAGCAAAACATCTTTTTCCGAGAGACCAAACCTGTCGAATTTTTTGTCCCAATGAGTATCAGCCTTTATGTCTAAGTCAACACGAATACCTATATCCCCTTTAAACTTTGAAATTCTTTCAATCTCTTCCGAGCCCTCTATAATAGGTACAATATTCATCCCCTTCGAGCGCAATTCTTCTATAAGATCAAGATATTGGTCAGTTTTCGGACCATTGCATAATACCCTTATTTTGCCACTGAATTTCTCTCCTTCCCAAAGTTTTTTAACAAGCCAAAGCTCGTTTGCGGACGTTACTTCTAAGTTTGCCCCTTCGGAAATAAGGGGAAGGATGAACTCCCTATTCTGGTTAACTTTCATGGGATAATGGTAAAAAAACTTTCCTTTATACCCCAAAATCTTTATGTAAGCATTAAAATAGCCGATGAGATCTTCTAATCTGTCCTCAATAATAAAAGGGAAAACTACCTGAAGAGGTGTGCCATATTTAGTAGCTAAGTCGGCTATATTATAGGAATTATGTCCCTCAGCAACTGTGAGCTCTCCATCTTTTGATACTCCAAAATATTGAGTATTAAATTCATCCACTCCAAGTTTCCAAAATTTCTTCCAATTTTTTCCCTGCTTTTTTGTTTTTTTCTTTTTCATTTAATTATTCTATTAACGATTAAGTAGTATAACAACTTGACAATAAAAAGTAAATACTTTACTGATCTTTTAAATAACTTCTTAAAAATCTTTCCTTGAATTCAAAAAAACTATCATCTAAAATAGACTGACGGATTTTTTTTACTAAGTTCACAATAAAATGTACATTGTGAATCGAAGCTAATGTTCCGGCCAACATTTCTTTCCCGTGAAAAAGATGAGCTATGTAGGCACGAGTATAGTGTTTACAAGAATAACATTCGCAGTCTTCTTCAATAGGTGAAAAATCATTTCTGTATTTTGTATTTGTAATAATTATTTTTCCTATCTTTGTGTAAATTGTTCCGTTGCGTCCTAGCCGCGTCGGCAAAACACAATCAAAAAGATCCACTCCATTTTCTATACCCATGAAAAGATCCTCCGGCTCTCCTATCCCAAGCAAGTGTCTTGGTTTTTCCTCTGGTAAAATTTCATTCACCCATTTCACAGCAGAGGACATGTCTTCTTTTGCAAACGATCCTCCAATTCCAAAACCATCAAATTTTTTTCCATCTACTTCCATTTCAGAAATAACTTTCGCAGATTTTTTTCTCAAACTTTCTTCTCGCCCGCCTTGCACAATTCCAAAAAGAGCTGGAATAAAAGGAGTATGTTCTTCTTTTTGGGGTCTCTCGCAGAGCGACGGCTCGAGAGTGAGCGCTCCGTCAGCAGACGGAGACAGCGACCCCACAAAAGAAGAACTTACTCCGTTGGACGAAAAATTGGAAGAAGCGAGGCTGTTCAATCGATTGTGTTCAGCCAAACTTTTTTCCGCCCAGCGATGCGTGCGATCAAGTGCTTCTTCCTGATATCTCAAATCCTCCGCCGGCGAAGTGCATTCATCAAAAGCAAAAATAATATCTGCGCCCAGATTGTGTTGAATCTCTATTGATTTCTCTGGAGTAATGTAATGAATTGACCCATCAAGATGCGACTTGAAAGAAACACCATCAGCCCCTATCTTTGCCAACCTGGGGGCATCAGAATCGTCAAATCTCTCTGGAATTAAAAGTGCTGGGTCAGTCGTTTTTACCACTTTAGAGATTTCCTTTCCATAAGCGGCACCTAGTGAAAATACCTGAAAACCACCAGAATCTGTCATTGTGGGGCCTTGCCAATTCATAAACTTCCCTATTCCGCCAGCATCTCGCACTATCTCATCTCCTGGCTGAAGGTATAAATGATAAGTATTACCAAGCACCATTTGTGTACCCGCATCTCTCACCTGCTCCGGATTTAAGGATTTTACGGTTGCCTTAGTCCCCACCACCACAAAAGCCGGCGTCTCAATCACCCCATGCGAGGTTTTCAGTATCCCCACCCTTCCTAAACTATCCTTTAACTTTTTTTCAACTCTAAAATTCACTTTTTATTTCTCTACCTGCACAAATTTTATTTCTTGTATATTTACCGGACTTGTAAGCAATGCCTTTTGATATGGATCGCGCGGATCTGAAAGTATTGATTGGACAATGCCTAATACATAAGGAGTAACACCCGGCAGAACAATTTCGGCTCCCTTTTCTAGGACAAGATCCCTCGGCAAGATCATTTCAAAATTTCCTCCACCTCTCCCTATCGCTTGCATAAAAATATCCCTACCAGAAATTACAACATCTGTTTTTTCTCCTGGATTTGAAAATAAAATAACTTTTGAAGAACTTGGGAAAACATCCACGACACGACCAATTGGAATATTTCCTAATGCAAAAATCTTCTGTCCAGCCATAACTCCTTCTTTTTCTCCTGCATCAATAATAAGCGTGTCGTAGGGAGACTGATTGGGCTTAGATAAAATTCCTGCCAAAACCATCTGGTTCGTCTCGGCACGCCCTAAAATTTCCTTAAGTTTATTATTTTCATCCAAAATAGAATTATAATTTAATGTTCTAGTTGATATATGATCCAACTGGAATTTTAAATTTTCATTTTCTTGCATAAGATTTTTTTTGGAAAAGAAAAAAGAGCTGGTGTTTGATAATTTTTCACCAACATTATTTCCAAAGATAAATACAGAACGAAAAATCCCATGTGCTGCATAAGATAACCCATCAAAAATTTCTAACCTAAAATAAATCAAGGCAACCAGAATAAAAATTCCAAATACAATCTTTAAAAGATTATTTTTCTTCGCCTTTTTATTTAGGGGGTAATTCATTTTGACTACTTATTAAAACTTCCTTATAGAAATCAATATCATCTAAGACAACCCCCGTCCCACGAGCAACGGCTGAGAGAGGATCATCTACTATATAAATCGGTATCTTAAGAACGCTCTGCAAAAATCGATCAAGTCCATTAAGTAAAGCTCCCCCACCAGAAAGCATAATTCCCCTATGCATTATGTCGGATAAAATTTCTGGTGGGGTAGTTTCTAGAACATCTTTTACTCCATCCACAAACTCTTTTACGGAAAGAGAAAGCGCCTCACGAATATCGGAATCCGTCACTATCACTTCCCGGGGAAGACCGGTAAGAAGATCGCGCCCTCTCACCTCTGTTTCCATATATTGACCTGGAACCACAGAACCGATAGCAATTTTAACTGCTTCAGCGGTTCCCTCACCAATAAGAATTTTAAATTCATCACGCATATAGGTGATAATGTCATTATTCAATCTATCTCCCGCAACCTTCAAATTTTTTGACTTGACTATTCCTCCCAAAGAGATAACTGCTATATCTGTCGTTCCACCGCCAATATCTATTATCATAGAGCCAACAGGATCTTTTATCGGAAGACGTATGCCAATAGCAGCTGACATGGGTTCTTCTATCAAAAAAACCTCCCTGGCGCCAGCGGAACGGGCAGCATCATAAACAGCGCGCGTCTCAACATTTGTGATTCCGGACGGAACTCCTATTAAAACCCTTGGTTTGCCAAATTTTTTAGATATCTTGTCTGCTTTATTTATGAGATAGGAAAGCATCTCTTCCGTAACTTCAAAATCTGAAATCACGCCATCCACCAATGGGCGAATCGCCTTAATGTGACCAGGGGTTCGTCCAAGCATTTCTTTAGCATCAATACCTACAGCAAGAATTTGATTTGTCTTTTTGTTTACTGCCACAACAGAAGGTTCATTAATTACAACGCCATGCCCTTTTAAATAAACTAGAGTATTTGAAGTACCTAGATCTATTCCTATGTCATTCGAAATTAATTTGTAAAATTTTTTAAACATAATTAATTTTTCTTCAACAACTTAATTAATTCTTCTACGCTAATTATCTCACCCTTTTCCTCTGTTCTTCTTTTAATTTCAACACCACCATCTTTCAAACTTCTTACAGAAACAACTGCACGATAAGGAATACCCAACAAATCCGCATCCGCAAATTTTTCCCCAGCGGACATGCCTGCACGGTCATCAAACAAAACTTCAACTTCATTTTTATTTAATGCATCATAAACATTAACTGCTTCTGATAGCACCGCCTCATCTTCTCCAAGTGACAATAAATGAACTTGAAAGGGAGCAATTGCCTCAGGCCAGATAATACCTTTATCGTCAGCGAGAGTCTCGATAATAGTTCCAATCAACCTACCAAGGCCTATACCATAACTACCCATAACCACTAATTTATCTTCCCCCTTTTCGTCTTTATATTTCAAATCAAAAGGAGCTGAGAATTTTGTTCCAAGCGAAAAAATATTTCCTACTTCTTCTGCTCTTTTTTCTACTAAATTTTCTTTATTCAAATTTAATTCGGCTATAACTTCGTCATTATAAACTTCTTTGTTTATAGCAATGCTTGAATTTTCATCTAGATAAATAGTATCTTCTCCTACAGATGTAATAGTTTGAAACTCATGAGAAAATTTTGAGAAAGTTCCTCCTGAGGCAAAACATATATAGGTCAAATGACCAATACCAACCCTTTTGAAAATATTCTGATAAGCCACTTTCATTTTTTCATAAAAAACATTGTGCTCCTCTTCATTTCTGGAAAAAGAATAAAGTGCCTTCCAATAAAATTCCCTACCTCTCATCATTCCTGATTTACTTCTTGTTTCATTCCTAAAAATATTTTTAAAGTCGTAGGGATACAATGGCAAATCTTTATAGGAACTTACATACTGCTTAAGAATATTCGAATAAGCTTCTTCGTTGGTAAAAGATAAACCAACTTCTCCCCCATTTTTCAATTTTGTTTTAAACCAGGTATCTACAACCTCGTCACTCCACCTGTTTGTTTTTTCCCAAACTTCCCTGCTCTGAAGCACCGCAGTTCTCATTTCTGTTCCTCCAACTTCATTCATTTCTTGTCTGATTATATTTTCAACCTTATTCAAGACACGCAATCCAAGTGGCAAAAAAGAGTATACTCCAGCCATTTCCTTGTGAATGAACCCACCGCGAATCAATAATTCAGCATTCTTAGATACCTCGTCCGCCGGACTTTCCTTCTTGGTTTTAGTAAAAAGTTTTGATTGTCTCATAAAGACCATCTTACCTGAAAAATGCCCCGAGGTCAAAGTTATATGAGATTTCCAATAATTTGCAAAAAGCAAGCAATTCTGCTAGAATATCTCTTATGCAAAAAGGAGAAAATAATGATATATCGATAGAAGAAATGTTTGGTGCAGGGGCGCACTATGGTTATTCAAAGACAAGAAGGCACCCTTCTGTTACGCCATACATATATGCCACCAAAAACAAAACAGACATAATAGATCTTGAAAAAACTAGCTCAATGCTTAAGGATGCCTTAGAGTTTGTTAAAAATTTAGGGGCGCAGAATAAAATAATTCTTTTTGTAGGCACAAAACCTGAAGCCAGAGATGCGGTAAAAAATATGGCTGAATCTTTAAATATGCCTTACGTTAATGAACGTTGGATAGGCGGAACTTTAAGTAATTTTTCAGAAATAAAGAAAAGAATTAATGAACTTGAAAATTACCAAAAAGAGAACGCAGTTGGTGGACTTGAAAAATACACAAAAAAAGAAAGATTGATAATGGCAAAAAAAATGGAAAAGCTTTCTAAGTATTATTCTGGGCTCCTAAATCTTAAAAAAATACCTGACACTTTGTTCATAGTTGATGCCCGAGCAGAACATATAGCTACAACAGAATCTAGAAAATCAAATATACCAGTAGTCGCACTTGTAAACTCTGACTCAAACATAAAAAACATAGATTATCCTATAATATGCAATGATACGGCAATACCTTCGATTAAGCTTTTTACCACATCCATTATTAAGGCCTATAAGTCAGGACAGATGTCTGTCCCGGCAGACAAGGCTGTCCTAGCTGAAAAATAATATTTCCATGTCGATACAAATAACAACTGAGTTAATAAAAGAACTGAGGGATGCCACCGGCATTTCTGTAATGCAATGTAAACGAGCGCTCGAGGAAGCCGAGGGAGATAAAAACAAAGCCCTGGCAATCCTAAAAAAAACAAGTTCTGATATTGCACTCAAAAAGGCAGACCGAAAGGCTTCAGATGGAGCCGTTATGATTAAGTCAGAAAATGGAAAGACTGTATTGGTCGCGCTTCACTGCGAGACTGATTTTGTCTCAAGAAACGAAGATTTTACTTCCCTATTGGCAAAACTTACAGACATAACATTTAAAGAGGGCATTGAAAAAATGAAGGAAAGCGCAAAGGACATGATAGATCCTATTGTTCAAAAGACTGGTGAAAACATCCAGCTTGGCGACGCATATGTGATAGAGGGATCTATTTTGGGAAATTATGTACACAACAACAAAGTTGCTGTTGTTGTAAGCCTAGAAGGAGGAAATACGGAACTTGCAAAAGATATAGCAATGCATATAACGGCCATGAAACCAGAATATATCTTTCCGGAGGAAATAACAGAAAGCACGAGAAAAACGATTAGTGAAATTTTTGAAAAAGAGGTATCAAGTACAAACAAGCCAGAAGAGATAAAGAAGAAAATATTAGAAGGAAAAATTGCAACATATTTTAAAGAAAAGACTTTGCTTGACCAACCATTTATTAAAAACCCAGACGAAACTATAGGTGGTCTGCTGGAAAAATCAAAGGCAAGAATAAAAGAGGTAAGACGTTATTCAATTTTAAATTAAATGTACATAGTATTAATTCTGTTTTTTATATCGCTTCTTAGTATGTCTGCAATGGTCGGGAACAAATTGATCCTGCTTAAAAACGGGCAAATAAAAAGTACTGAAAGAATTTTGATCGAGATACCAAATCTTGAACAGGTAAAAAAATTTTCCAGTAAAAAATTAAGAAGATATGGATTTATAGCCCTGGTTTTATCAATAAGAATTTATGTTAAAATTTCTAATATTTTAAAAAAAATATACAAAA
>JAHJBA010000031.1 GCA_018813625.1 Patescibacteria group bacterium
ATAAACAAATCTATATTATATTCTGATTATACACGCAGTTAATCTAAAGTCAAATACCCATATCTCGTCAAGAGAGATTTATCCTACTTGCTCTAACCCGGTCAATCTCCGTTAAATACTTTTTGCGGAGCCTTACGGACTTTGGTGTGATTTCTAGGTACTCATCCTTGTTAATAATTCCAAGCCCACGTTCTATGTTTAAAACAAAAGCAGGCTTTAAAAATAAGGTCTCATCGGTACCTGAGGCTCTCATGTTGGTAAGTTGTTTTCCTTTCGTTGGATTTACCGACATATCTTGTCCTTTAAGGACATTGCCAATGATCATTCCTTCGTAAATCTCGGTTCCATGTTCAATGTATAGTATACCACGTTCTTGTAAATTTGCAAGCGCAAAAGCCACAGCCTTGCCGGAAACCATAGAAATCATAGAACCATACTCTCTTTTTTTTATTTCCCCTGCATGCCCTTTAAATCCAATTACCCGTGAGGATATAATGCCTTCCCCTTTCGTATCTATAATAAATTCCCCACGAAAACCTAAAAGTCCGCGTGTGGGTATCTCAAAAATAATTCTCACGATGCCATCTTTCTCTGTCATACTTTTCATAACCCCCCGTCGCTTGCCAACTTTTTCAATAACACCTCCAGAAAATTCTATTGGAACATCAATTAACAATTCCTCGTATGGCTCGAGAAGTTCGCCCGCCTGTTCCTTAAAAATGACTTCCGGCTGGGAAACTTGCATCTCAAATCCTTCTCGACGCATATTTTCTAAAAGAATCGCAATGTGAAGTTCCCCTCTTCCGTATATCTTAAAAAAGCTCGGGCCTATTTTATTTCCACCTTGATCAGGAGAGAAATCAACCCTAAGTCCAACATTTATTTCAAGTTCTTTTTCTAGTCTCTCTTTAATTTGTCTTGAGGTTACAAACTTTCCTTCCCGACCGGCAAAGGGAGAATCATTTATTAAAAAATTAAGCGATATGGTTGGTTCGTCTATCGTAATACTAGGCATTGGCTCTACGCTTTCATCTTCACACAAAGTTTCACCAATATAGATATCAGGGATCCCCGATAGAAGCACAATATCGCCCGATGTCACAACAGAAACTTCTTTTCTATTTATTCCTTCAAAAGTAAAAAGTTTTGTAATTTTTCCTACCCTTGTTCCATTTTCTCCTTTCACAAAAATTTGGCTTCCAGACAATATCTCACCTGAGTAAATTCGTGCAACAGCCATCCTGCCCAAAAAGTTATCATAACCCAGATTAAAAACCTGTGCAGACATCTTTTCATTTTTCCTCCCTGAAGCAGGTTTAACTTTTTCTAAAATTAAATCAAGGAGTGGAGATAAATTATTAGACTCATCTGTCAGATTTTTCTTCGCTATGCCTTCGCGCCCAATTGCATAAATGGTTTCAAAATTTATTTGATCTTCACTAGCCCCTAATTCAAGAAACAATTCTAAAACTTCCTCATGGGCCCTGTGTGGATCCGCCGCGGGTTTATCTATTTTATTTATAACAACTATGGGCTTTAATCCTAACTCTAAGGACTTTTTTAAAACAAACCTTGTTTGAGGCATTGGTCCCTCAACTGCATCGACAAGGAGGAGAACTGAATCAATCGCTCGTAAAACACGCTCCACTTCTGAACCGAAATCCGCATGACCGGGAGTATCCACTATGTTTATCTTAGTATCCCTATAAATTATTGAGGTATTTTTTGAATAGATGGTAATACCTCTTTCCTTTTCTAAAGCATTTGAATCCATGCTTATTTCATCGCCCTGGAAATTACCAAACTGTTTCATTAAAGAGTCGGTTAGTTTTGTCTTCCCGTGATCAACGTGAGCTATTATCGCTATGTTTCTTATTTCCATAAACAAAAAAAGCCGAACGGCTCAATTTAATAAATTTACAATATCATACTTTTTCAAAAATAACAAATACAAAAGTGCAAGATGCAAAAAAAGCTTTTTTATGTAATTTTATTCCTATGCGCCGGTGGCAGAGTGGTCAATTGCAATTGACTGTAAATCAATCGCCTTCGGGCTACGTAGGTTCGAATCCTACCCGACGCACAGTATTTGTTTTACTATTTTTATAGTATAATATCTGTATATGTATATTTTTAATCAAATTGATCCAAAAGATAAAAATACC
>JAHJBA010000032.1 GCA_018813625.1 Patescibacteria group bacterium
AAAAATAATAATTGCGTCAGGTGATATGGATACTATGCAATTGGTAGATGATAAAAAGGTGCAGATTTATACGCTAAAAAGGGGAATTAATGACACCATTTTGTATGACGAGGATAAGGTAATAGAGCGTTTTGGTTTTGGCCCAAAACTTTTGCCAGACTATAAAGGATTAAGGGGGGATCCTTCCGATAATATTATTGGAGTAAAAGGGATTGGCGAAAAGACGGCAACGGATTTGGTTATAAACTTTGGAACCATTGAAGAAATTTATAAAAAAATTAAGAAAGATGAAAACACATTTATAAAAGCAGGTATTAAGCCGAGAATAATAGAGCTTATAAAAAACAACGAAGAGGAAGCTTTGTTTTCAAAGACTTTGGCTAAAATAAGAACTGATGCGCCCATAGACTTTAGGTTTCCAGAAAAAACTTTTTGGGAAAACGCAGATTTAAAAAGAATAGAGAAGATGTTTATTGAGTTTGAGTTTAGAAGCTTGCTCGCTAGAATCAAAAATTTTTTCGAAAACAACCAGAAAACAGGTTCAAAGAATTCTGAAGATTTTCTGGCGGACAAAACGAAGTCAGTGCCCGCAGGCGAAAATCTTCAGAATTCTTCTCTCATAGATCCCAACGAATTGCAACAAACATCTATCGCCCTTTGGCTCATCAATTCTGAAATGACAAACCCATCACTAGAAGATATTTTGTTATATGCAAAGACTGGCTCTTTTGAAACTGCCCGAGAATATATTTTCAAAAAATTAAGAGATGAAAAATTAACTTTAGTTTTTGAAGAGGTTGAAAAACCAATTATTCCAATCGTGCAGGAAATGCAAGATTGTGGAATCTTAATAGATAGAAAATATTTTGAGAATTTATCCAAAGAATATCATAAAGAATTGGATAAAATTACAAATAAAATCTATGAAATAGCTGGTATAGAATTTAATATAAATTCCCCCAAACAATTAGGGGAAGTGCTTTTTAAAAAAATGGGAATGAAAAGCAGAAAGAAAAGTGCAAGTGGTTCATTTTCCACAAAAGTTTCGGTTTTAGAGGAATTGGAAAAAGATAACCCTATCATAAAAGAAATAATGGCTCACAGAGAATTACAAAAGTTGCTTTCTACCTACGTCGATGTAATTCCTAAAATGGTTTCAGAAGACGGGAGACTTCATGCGAAATTTTTGCAGAATGGAACAACGACAGGAAGATTTTCTTCTCAAGATCCAAATTTGCAAAATTTGCCGATAAAAACAGAATTAGGCAGGAGGATTCGTGGCGGATTTATTGCTGAAAAAGGGCACAAATTGTCGGCTTTCGATTACAGCCAGATAGAGTTGCGCGTGGCGGCCATGCTTTCTGCTGATAAAAAAATGACACAAATTTTTCGAGATAAAAAAGATATTCATGCTGGCGTAGCATCTTTTGTTTTTGGCGTGCCGATTGAAAAAGTTGACCATGAAATGCGAAGAAGGGCGAAAGTGATAAACTTCGGGATTATTTATGGCATGGGAGTTTCTGCTCTTCAGAAAAATCTAGGAAGCACCCGAGAAGAAGCGCAAAAATTTTATGATAATTATTTTAGACAATTTTCGGGGGTGCGAGAATTTTTAGAAAATGTGAAAGAATTTGCTCAGAAAAATCTATACAGTGAAACTCTTTTCGGACGCAGGAGATATTTTCCAAACATCAGATCTAAAATTCCTTTCTTAAAGAGCATGGCAGAGCGTACCGCCACCAATGCTCCTTTCCAAGGAACCGCGGCGGATATTATTAAACTTGCCATTCGATATGCCGAAGAAGATCTTAAAAAGGCGGATCTATTAGAAAAAGTTCATCTCGTACTTCAAATTCACGATGAGCTTGTTTATGAAATAGATGAAAGTGTCTTGGAAGAGGCAGAAAAAATAATAGAAAAAGCGATGGAAGGAGTGCTTGAAAGATCTTATTTGCACTATAAAACTGACATACCTCTCGAAGTTCACTGCGGTCATGGCAACAATTTTGGGGAAGTAAAATAGTTTTTTAAAGGCCTTTTTATTCTTACGGACCATTGACTTTTTCATATATCTATGATATGCTTAAAAGAGGTTTAGAAACCGTTCCTTAATACGGCTCAAAGTTCTTTAAATTTTAATACTGGTGAAAAATGAAAACAGAAAACAACACTGGTCTTGGGCTCATCAAAACAACTATTGAGAGAGTTCAGGCAAGCGAGCTTTTCACAAGCGCGCTTAAAAAATTGGCAAATTCAACTGATGCTGAGTTACAGAAATTTCTTGGAGATGTTAAACGGGCTCTTAAAAACATCACCTTGCTTTGTAAAATTGTTATCCTGAAAGTTGAGAGTTTTAAGGTAGGGGATAAATTCAAACACAGAGCAAAAAAGGAAATTGGTATCCAAATGTATAT
>JAHJBA010000033.1 GCA_018813625.1 Patescibacteria group bacterium
ATCCTGAAATAGAAAAAAAACTTTCCAAAAATAAATCGGCTAAAATTCTTGTAACAGACATGACAAAAAATGTTATGAAACTTACCCAAAAATGGTTTGGGAAAAATTCAAAACCAAAATTAATAAAGTTATAAAATTTTGTGGGCGCGGAGAGACTTGAACTCTCATGGGTTGCCCCGTACGCACCTGAAGCGTATGCGTCTGCCAATTTCGCCACGCGCCCATTCATTTTAATTTTCTATCTCCATCCAAATAGGGCAATGGTCTGATCCATAATAGTCATCCATTATGCCGGTACTTTTTATCCCGACGCTTTTAGGTCGGGACCCCGACCCCTCTGGGCGTCGGGGTTTATTATCAAAAAAATATTTATCTGCAAAAAAATAATCAAGTCGCCATCCGACATTGCGGTCTCGTGCGTAACTTTTTAGGTCCCAATAAGTATAAGCACCTGTTTTATTTGGATAAAATTTACGAAATACATCTATGAAATTATTTTTTATTATTTTATCGATCCAAGCACGTTCAATAGGGAGAAATCCAGTGTGGTCTTCGTTTTCCTTTGGGTGAAAAAGATCTATGGCTTTGTGAGCGGTATTAATATCTCCGCAGAAAATTATATGTTCGCCATTTTTACGGAGCTTTAAAACAAACTTCAGAAAGGCATCATAAAATTCTAACTTATATTTCAGGCGATCTGGTCCCATTCCACCATTAGGAAAATATACAGTGATGAGGGTAAGGTTTTTGTATTTTACGCCGAGCAATCTACCCTCGTCGTCAAATTTTTTGATGCCCATTCCATAAAAAACCTCCTCCGGTTTTTCTTTTGAGTAAATTGCAACTCCACTATATCCCTTTTTAATTTTTGAATGTGAAAAATAAGAATAATATCCTGGCATGTTTTTTATGTTTTCGGGAAGTTGTTCTGGTTCAGCCTTTGTCTCTTGTAAGCATAAAATATCTGGTTGATATTTGTTAAACAGGGGATTGAAAAATCCCTGTTTCGCAGTTGCACGTAATCCATTTGTGTTCCAACTGATGATTCTCATATTGACAATCATAACACAAAATCTAAAACAAACATTTACTCAACACACATATTCGCCTGCTGGCGAATTGCTATGCTCGGCTCGCCAGCCTGCGCAATGTTTCTCAAATATTTATTCTAGATTTTTTAGTTTGGTTTTTGGAAAAGTGACTCAAGTAAAATTGTGTCCACTGGTTTAGTTGGGATAGATTCAATATCTTGAGAGATTATGTTCAACTTGTTTCTAAAAATATCTACCATTTCTTCTTTTTTAAAGAAATGATAATGTACCCCATACTTTTGGAATTCTCCACTCATTGAGCTTGCTGGAGAAAATTCATAAAAATATTTGTTTTCTCTTGATAAGGAGACATTTAAATAAAATCCCCCTGGTTTCAAGACACGTTCAATTTCATTTGCATACGTTGGCCAATCGTCTTTGTAAAGATTTTCTAGAAGCCCAAAATCACAAACCCCGTCAAAGCTTGCATCGGTGAATGGGATGTCTAAAACATTTGCCTCGACAAATTTTAACTTACCTTCTAGTCCCCAATTTTTTATTTCCGCGTTTGCTTTATCTACCATATTTTTTTCGAAATCGATGCCGATTGTTTTAAAGCCAATTTCTGCAAGATGTTTTGCAAAAAGTCCTCGGCCTGATCCAATATCTAAAATAAGCGCTCCGGATTTTAATTTTTCTGTCAACTTTATTCCTCTCATTTTCATAGGTAAATGAGTCCAGACATCAGTGCCTGTTTTGTATGCTATCTCAAAATATTTTTTATGTTCATGATAGTCCATCCCGTTAGAGATAGGAAGCGCCTAATCTATTTTTAAGATAACGCTTACCCATTCCAGATTTTAAAAATAATTCTCTCGACCTCGCCTTATCTTCTGATAAACAAGCTTCATAATAAATAATTTCAAATGGGCCTCTACCTTTAGTATATGTAGATAAACCCTTGTTGTGTTGAATAAGGCGCTTCCGTAGGTCTTTCGTACTTCCTGTATAAAGTTTACCATCTTTTTTGCTTTTTAATATGTATGTGTAATAAAACATGATTGATCTCTAACGGGATCCATATCCTTATTATAATTCTACTTTCTACTATGAAATTTTTTGTGTACTTCGCGTAATTGTTTATCAGTTACATGAGTATAAATTTGGGTGGTGGCGATATTAGAATGACCAAGCATCATTTGCACACTTCTGATGTCTGCACCATTTTGCAAAAGATCGGTAGCAAAACAGTGCCTTACGACATGGGGCGTAACTTTTTTTGAAATACCAGCCTTGATCGCATATTGTTTCACAATTCTTTCCACAGATCTTCTGGTTAGTGGGCCAGTTTTTTCTTTCGATGTTTCACCGGCAAGACGGACAAAAAGAGCTTCTTCCATGTCTTTGCGCAAAGCGAGGTATGATTTTATTGCCTTTCTTGCTTCATCTGAAAGAAAAACTACTCGTACTTTTCCGCCCTTTCCGCGAATTGAAAATTCATCAGCGCTCAAATCTATATCATTTGTTAAAGAGCAAAGTTCTGAGACACGAAGTCCCGTGGAAAATAAAAGCTCCAATATTGCTTTATCCCTTAGGGACTTTATGTCATTTCCTTCAGGTGCTTTTAAAAGGCGCGAGAGCTCGCTTGCTGTTATAAGGTCTAAGGAGCGTTCGGGGGTTTTTGCTAGTTCTATTTTATCTGCCGAAAGTGTTTTAATATCTCTTTTACCAAGGTATTTTAGAAACATTCGCAGGGCTATCATATAATAGTTTTGTGTTTTTTTTGAAATTGTTTTTCCCGGGATGCGTTTTGTTCCTGCGTGTAGTGCCGGCTGGCGGTTAAGCCATAATCTAAACTCCCGCACAGAGTTATCGTTTATATCTTTTACATCTTTAAATTTTCCGTGCTCAAAAATTTTTGAAAGATAGTGTTCATAGTTTTCAATAGTTTTCAAACTTGATCCTTTTTCTATTTCTAAATACTCCAGAAACTCCCTTTTCAGTTTTTCGATCTCCGATACCATTTCTTTATTCTATCATAATATTGTGCGACATTGGTGGAAAAGTTATTGATATTTAAATTGGAGGGTATATAATATAGTTGGACCAAAAAATAAGTTCTTTCAAAAAATATAAAACATATGTTTCGAAACCAAAAAGCTTTCGCGGGAGGGCTGAAAATAGTCCGATCGCTAGGGGTTATACAAACTCCGTTTTCTTCTTTTGAAGAAATAATCGAAGTTGGTAAATTAAATGGTGGGGTGATTCAACCTTTACAGGACAAACAATTTCGTGAAAGTTTTTTTTCTTCTGTAAACACAAAAGGGGAGGAACTCCAGTTGTGTTTTGGATCAAGGCAGATGATGCCAGGAGGAGAAGATCTTGCTTTTTATCTTGATTATTTTAATCTTGAATTAATCGAGTCTGCTCATCCAAGTTTATTGATAAATGCGATGGCCGAATTGACAGAGCGTGTTTTAGCCGACATGGAAATTCCCAGATATATGGGAGTAGTAATGCCCGTTAAACAACCATCCTTTCTCAACTCCAGAGGCAACCCAGCGTTTTTAAAAGTCCATAGGGACCAAGGAGAGCGCCTCCTTTGTCTTCGACACCCCAAGGAGGATTATGATTACGAAGAAGCAATTCTTGTTCGTAAAAAAAAGTTTTGAACTATGTTTTCTCCTATAGTAAAGCCCCCTTATCTCTATTTCGGGGGCTTTTTTTATTACGTTTTATAGAATTTAATACGGGAGATATAAAATTATCGTTACTTGCAAAAATTTCGATTTTATACTAATATGTAAACCATGTTGGATACAAAGAAAAAGCAGACAATCATAAAGAAAAATCAAACCCACGAAAAGGACACAGGGTCTCCAGAGGTGCAGGTGGCTATTTTGAGCACAAAAATAGATGAGTTAGCAAAACATTTGAAGAAGCACAAGAAGGATAATCATTCTCGACGAGGTCTTATTAAGATGGTTGCCGATAGACGAACCCATTTAAAATATCTCCAACGAAAAAGTAAGCCCCGCTACGATGCCCTTATGAAAAAAATGGACTTAGCTTAATTTAAAAAACATAAACAAAAAACCCGCATCACGCGGGTTTTTTGTTTTAGTGAATAAACGAGGATACTATTGCATAGTACAAAGAGTATGTACCACTATGCCACTACCTTCATGTCCTGGATTTGGGCTATAGCCAGAATTCTTTGTATAAACAATAACAATCTCTTTTATGTCACCAGAGATAGTTGATCCATCTTTGCTGATTTTACTTGATACAGCAACAGCCATATAATCAGGAATTTTTGATGGAGGTTTAGAACTATTCCCTGGATCTGTTTCCCAAATATCACCACAAGCAGGTGCTTTCACTGTATTTTGATATCCCTTGAAAGCTGCTGGACCTGTTGTTGTTTTAGAAAGTTGGTTATTTTTCCACCATTTAGCACCCCAGAAGTTAACTTTATCTCCAGCCATGTGAGGAGTGTTGTCTCCTATTACGAAAACTCCACCAGATACAAATGAGTATGGTTCACATGCATCACCTACTCCATTTTCGTCAATGTCAGCTTGATTAGGATTAGGTGTAGAAATACAATTATCAACATCGTCTAATATTCCATCCTCGTCTTCATCAAATACACAAACAAGTATTGTAATTGATAATCTTATTGTCTGGTTTTCTTTATCAGCAAGCATTGTAATTTCTGTTACATTTCCATCCTTGGTCTGTATATACAATACTGTTGAATTAACTAATTGTTCTGTAGACAAAGTTTCTGTAAATTTAACGCCATCTATAGATATTAAATTTCCTTTTGCATTCAATGTGAATGCTTCTACGTCGAAACCCAAAGATGAACCATCTTTCAAAGTATAAACAGTATTTTCTTTTGAAAGTACTATACTTTTTTCTGTTACAGGAGCTATTTCAAAACACAGTTTTCTTTCTCTTTCGTTAAATAGAACTTTTTCTAACACAAGAGAATCATTACTTTTGTTTTTTAGATACAGAGTATCTATTCCCTCGTTTGCCATAATTTGTATATCTACTCCATCAGTGTAATCTAGTCCATTCATTGAAAACATAATTACACGCTCTGGAGAGTATAATTTTGTTCCGTCAAAAAAGATATCTCCGATTGTTGTTGTATATTTTTGACCTATATCCATACAAGCTTTTATTGAAGCACAAGGATCTACTGGAACATCACAACCCTTGTAGTATTCCAATGTTATTGTTGAAAGATTTTTATCGTAATTAACTCCCACTTGTATAGGATTTTCTCCTGTTACTATGTTTTTTACATAGAGATCTTCATTCCTTTCGGTTAATATTATCAATTGTTCTTGAGTTAATATCCCACCAATATAAGTTATGCCTCCATCAATTGAAAAATCTCCAGCTTTTGTTGTAAGTGTAATTCCATTCCAAACAAGATTAACACCATTAGGTAGAGTTATTTCTGGCAAATCTTCTGACAAGTAAAAATTGTCATAAGGGGTTGTTGCTGTGCTAAAGGTTAGGTCTTTACTTATTGCCATATTATAGGACACACTCTTGAATTCTTGAATTACCGTCTGTTCTTCTGTTTTGTTCCTGTATGTAAATTCAGGAAGTACGCTTTCTCTTGAACTCGGATCAAAAATAGTAACATTCAAAAATTGTGTAGAGTCTATTTTTTCTCCACTAGTACGAGTATAAGTAAATATTCCTTCTGAATCACTACTTATCAAACTAGTTCTTTCGGTATCATATGTAAGCATTGCCATTTTGGTTGTATCTATAGAATCTGTTACATATGTTTGGAAATCACGATTTGTTTCATTTAATGTGTAAGTTTTTTCTGGACACATTGTTGTGGCACCTTTTGTTTTATTTACTACGTAAACGATCCCGAAGATGATAGCGATAGCTACCAATCCGAGAATTATTTTGTGATGTATTTTATGCATTTTTAACATTTTAATTAATTTTATAATAATAAAT
>JAHJBA010000034.1 GCA_018813625.1 Patescibacteria group bacterium
ATCTTCTTTCCTTCCAAATCTAGACAAATCAAAAGTTGCAAGTAAATTTATTTTCTTATTTTCTTCTAATTTGCCATAAGTCTCATGGCAAATTAATTTTTATTCTTTTCCTGTTGCTTCAGAAATATTTTTGTAGTCGTCTTTTTTGAGAAGTTTTACTAATCCTAAATTAATTTCGCTTATTATCTGCGGACCTTCGTAGATCATACCCGTTATAAGCTGGAGCAGGGAAGCACCAGCTTTTATCTTTTTATAGGCATCTTCTGCAGAGAATATTCCACCTACGCCGATTATTACAAATTTTCCGGCCGTTTTGTTGTAAATATACCGTATCATTTCATCTGATAAATCTTCTATCACTTTCCCACTAATTCCTCCTTTTTCTGTAGTTAATTTGTCTTTTATCTTAGCTTTTATTTTTGGGTTATCTCTATCTTTAGTCAAATTTGTACAAACAAATCCATCAATATTAAATTTTTGAGAAAGTGAAATTATCTCATCTATTTCTTCTCTTTTTAGATCGGGTGCCATTTTAATAAAGATTGGTTTTATCTTAGGTATTGATGCGATTTTTTCTAATAGAGCATTAAGTTTTTCTCTGTCCGTGAATGGCAGGCCTCCAAAAGCATTTGGACAGCTTATATTTATCACAATACAATTACCTATATCGAGAAGGGCCTTGTAGGCTTTGAAGTAGTCCTCGATTGCTTTTTCTGTTTCAGCTGTTTCTTTTGAGTTTGTTTTTGCAATGCTTGTAAATATCGGAATATTAAAATTTTTGTTTTTTAATATTTTTGAAATAATTTCGCACCCATCATTTTTTAGGCCGTAGTATACGACTAAGGCTTTTGATTTTTTTAGTCTCCAGAGTCTTGGTTTTTTATTTCCCTGGCAAGGTTCACCAGTAATTGAACCTATTTCTTCGAAACCGAAACCAACTTCTGGTAGAATTTCAGTTATCATCGCATTTTTATCAAAACCAGCAGCTAATCCTACTGGATTTTTAAAGGTAATGCCTAAAATTTTTTGTTCCAGAATAGGATTAGAGTATCTAAAAAAGAAACCCGTTATTTTTTTAGTTATATAAAATTTGCCTAAAAACTTGCCGATTGAAACTGCATAATCGTGAATTATCTCCGGATCAATCTGAAAAAAAACAGGCTTGAGTACCCATTTATAAATTATTTTTATTGCGTAATTTCTCGCTTTTATAAGACAATCCTTCATATGTTTGTTATCAATAATAGCAAAAATATGATAAAATTAAAAGGTTATGGCAGAAGAAAAAATTTTTAAGATTACTAAAATAATAGCAGAAGAAATTGAAGACTCGCGAGGGAATCCGACCCTTAAGGTTTCAGTTTACTCCGGAGATTTATCAGGAAGTTTTTCTGTCCCATCCGGAGCGAGCACGGGTGTACATGAGGCGCACGAATTGCGCGACCCCGAACCAGAGCGAGCTCTTAACGGGGCAAGCGAGAATGGCAAAGGTGTGAAAGATGCTGTTTTTAAAGTGAACAATTTAATAGCGGGCGCTTTGGTTGGGAAAAATGTTTTAAATCAAAAAGAAATAGATAGAATAATGATTGAACTTGACGGAACACAAAATAAAGATAATCTTGGTGGAAATTCTATGATCGGAGTCAGTATTGCTTGCGCCAAGTTAGCGGCTAAGGTTTCTGGCATTGAGGTTTTTGAATATTTGCGAACTCTTCGATTAAACTCAGGGCAAGCTCTTAATGAAATAAAACCTTCTCGTAAAATACCATTTCTTTTTATAAATTTAATAAACGGAGGAAAGCATGCCAGAAATAATTTGGCTTTTCAGGAATATCATATTGTTCCTGACGTTGAAAATATACCCGAGGCTATTTCCGTTGGGATAAATATACAAAACTCCCTTAGAAATATCATAAAAAGAGATTTTGGGGAAGATTCCATTATTTTAGGGGATGAAGGTGGTTTTGCTCCTCAAATAAATGACATTAAAAAACCCCTTCAATTATTAAACGAAGCAATTAAAGAAAACAAATTAGAAGGCAAAGTAAGACTAGCGCTTGATGTTGCTGCTTCTTCTTTTTTTGAAAATGGAAAGTATAAAATAGCGGATAAAGAAATCTCCAAAGAGAATTTGATGGATATTTATAATCATTTAATAAAAGAATTTGATTTAATTTCTATTGAGGATCCTTTTAACGAGGAAGATTTTGAGAGTTTTAGAAAATTAATAGAGAATAATGAAAATTTTATTGTAGTGGGAGATGACCTTACTGTAACAAATAAAATGAGGCTAAAAGAAGCATTGGAAAAGAAGAGTGTTAATGCAATGATTATAAAACCAAATCAGATAGGGACATTATCAGAAACTCTTGAAACAATGAAATTGGCTCGCGACAATGATGTTGATCTTATTATTAGTCACAGAAGCGGAGAAACTGACGATAATTTTATAGCTGACCTTGCCTATGCTTTTGGTTGTTTTGGGCTGAAATCAGGTTCTCCCATAAAGCCGGAAAGAATGGTAAAGTATCAAAGATTAATAGAAATAGCAAAATAAAATGAACTCAAAAGCACAAATTATAGCAACGATTGGACCAGCTACTAAAAAAAAGGAAATAATAAAACAAATGATTGAACACCAAATGGATGTAGCTCGTTTGAATTTTTCTTGGGGCACTTATGAAGAGCACGAAAATTATATAAAAAATATTAGAGAGGTAGCAGGGGAGTTAGGTAGGAGAATTCCCATTATTCAAGATCTTTCTGGTCCAAGAAGACAAAAAGAAACAGGACATGAATTTAAAAAAGGAACGTTGGAAATAATCACAGAAAAAGATTTAGCTGATTTAAAATTTGGTACTGGACAGAATGTTGATTATGTGGCAATGTCTTTTGTCGGTTCCGCTCAAGATATTCTTAAATTGCGTGAAGAAATGAAAAAAAACGGCAAATTGATTCCAATAATTGCAAAAATTGAACGCAAGGTTGCCCTAGATAATATTGATGAAATAATTGAAGTTGCTAATGCTGTAATGATTGCTCGTGGAGATTTGGGAAATGAAATTCCATTGGAGCAGATTCCTTTTATTGAAAAAGACATTATTGAAAAATGTAAAAAGGTACAAAAGCCGGTGATTGTTGCTACTCAGATGATGCTTTCTATGGTTGAAAGCCCAATTCCAACGCGCGCTGAAGTGACTGACATAGCTTATGCAATAATTAACGGCGCTGACGCGGTAATGCTTTCAGAAGAGAGCGCTTCAGGTAAATATCCACTTGAAGCGGTAGAAATGATGGAAAAAGGTATTTTAGAAGCAGAAAAACACCTCAGAAATCCTCAAATAAACAGCCTTTAATTTCTTCGTTGAAATATGTCATTTACCAAAACATATATTGTGCGACGTGGTATCAAATTCTAAACATAGCCCTTCCCTTTAATTATTTAGGCTAATTACATGAGCTAGAAAGAGTGTACCCTGCTTGTTCTGCCTCAGATGATGAAGAAAAATAAATTCTATTTTCTTGTTTTATTGTATTTCCAGCGGAGCATCCAGTTGGATAATATTTTTTCCCCCTACTTGAAGCAAAATAATTTCCTGGGGCTGATTTTGTGCCTGTCTTTGAAATATTAGGTGTACTAACTTGATTGGGCTCATCAATATAGGCTATTTCTGTCTCTTTGTCCTTATATTCGATTTTTAAGCCATTTTGAGGGTTTTCTTTTGATAATCTGCCGAGCTCAAATGACCCTAGTCCTGCCAGTATTATTATTAAGATTATTAGAATATCTTTTCCTTTTTCACTTTGTATAAAATGCTTGATTTTTTTCATATAATTATATATACTGATGTTTCATAATAGATTTTATCATTAAGGATCAAGTAAAAACAATATGGCACATAGAAAAGCCGGCGGTACCGCCAAAAACTTAAGAGATTCGAACCCTAAGTATCTTGGTACAAAACTTTCAGATGGGCAGAAAGCTCAACCTGGTTCAATTATTGTTCGGCAAAGAGGTACAGCTATTATGGCTGGTACAAATGTAGGTATGGGAAAGGATCATACCCTATTTGCTCTCGAGTCTGGCACGGTTAAGTTTGGGACGAAGAGAAAAGTTTCTTTCAATAATAGAACGGTAGTGAAAAAAATAGTTAGTGTAATCTAGTTTTCTCAAATAAAAATAAAAAAGCGCGATTTGCAAAAGATCGCGCTTTTTAGTATCTCTTTTTATCATAAGGCTCGAAAAAAGTTGCTCCAAGGAGTGGAAAATCTTCGCCGGGAGTGCGACTTATGTAAATGCAGTTTCTTTCTGGTTTTTTACTATTATTAAACCAGACCTGAAGTATCAGCGGATTATTTAGTTTTTTAAATATTCCGCCTACATTTATCATTTCTTGTGCCTTCACCCTTAAACAAACCATCTCCTGCCCTATCACAACTTCAAAAGTATCTATATACTCTAAGATAATCCAAATTGTTCCGGGAACTGGATATTTAGGCAGAGCTTTGATTTGTTTTTTTCTTCGAGTCATTTTTATCCTTTTGATATTTCTAATTATGAAAAAATCAATTGGATCTCTCCAAAATGGAATTTTGTTTTTCATGGAGTGCGGTTTTAAAGAGGAAATTTTTATTTCAAAGTTCTCTTGTTTAGTAGAATTTTAACATTTATAATGACCTATTGTCAAATACAAAAAGTTTACGACCCTGAGGGTCGTAAACTTTTTGTATTTTAAGACATGACTCCCCTTTTCTATTATTACTTGGTGTTAAATTTATTCCAGAGCCAAGCCACTATGTAACCCATCAAATAACCAATGACAAAAGTTACTACTATCAAGGAAAGCGACTGAGTTATGGTGAATCTCGTAATTATGTAAGGACCTCTCATCATATGAAGCCAGAAGATAAAATCTATAAATATTTGAGCAACTCCCGTCAAAACTAAAATACTCCAAATTAAATGGAAAATAGCTAGAGATGAACCAAAAATTAA
>JAHJBA010000035.1 GCA_018813625.1 Patescibacteria group bacterium
ACAACAGTTACATTTGCTAACAGACCATAGCCCATATCAAATGGCTTAGAACTCTGAGAAAAATCAATAGTGGCCACTATCCCGGGTATTAGGCCAGTAGATACTTTTTGGAAGAACTTATTACTCTGTGCATTTGCGAAAATAGTTGTTAAAAACACAACCATAAAAAAAAGTATATTCTTCATTTCTTAGAATTTAATTGGTTTTCCAAATTCCCATAAAGAAACTAAGAAAACCAATCAAATGTCTATTCGCAAAAATAAAATTTCAAAAAACTATTATCACTTATAATAATAGCATATTATCTATAATATGTCAAACTTTAGCGCGACCGACCGGACTTGAGGGTCAAGTTTCTAAGTCGCTTCGCTCCCAAGAACTTCCTCCCCGGGCTCGCCTGTCGCTTTGCGACAAGGCTCCGCCTGTTCAAACCGGACGCAAGCAAAGCAGTTTGCTTGCTTCTGCTCGCGCTAGAATTAAAAAAGAATGGCAAAAGCCATCCTTTTTTAATTTGCGCGACCGACCGGACTTGAACCGGCAACCTCCCGCGTGACAGGCGGGTGCTCTAACCAGTTGAGCTACGATCGCATTTTATTCTTTTTTCAAACTCCTTCCCCTTTTAAAGAGGGTGTCGGGGGTGGGGATTGAACCCACGACCCCAGGCTTATGAGTCCTGTGCTCTACCAACTGAGCTACCCCGACAAATATCTCGCCAGCTGGACATGAGAAAGTGGCATGTCACCTGCCGAAATGTTGCGGGAGGCCGAATCGAACGGCCGTCTTAAGGTTATGAGCCTTACGAGATACCTCTTCTCCATCCCGCTATAAAATTCTAGCACAAAAAACACTAAAACGCCTTATGCCGAATATTTCTCACTATATCTTAAATTATTAAAAAAGTAAACTAAATATAATTAAATTCTCTAAAAATCCTTTCATAAATAGAGATAAGCCTTTTTGCTTCATATTGAGGCAAGTCAAAATCTGAACCCTCATGAGCTATCCTGTTCCTCACCGTATGAGGTTCCCAAGCAAGATTTAGGGTCGGATACTTTTCGCGGTCCGTCTGCTTTAATTTTTCTCCTAAGTTCTCTCCCTTAAACCCTAATTCATCCATTAAACCATCAAGCATAGTATCAGCCTCAATTATTGCTAATTTCCAATCATTGCTGTTTGGTGAATCCATGTATTTATTTACCATTTCCCATTTTTTATTTCTTTGTTCGCCACCATTTTCTAACAAACCTTTTTCCGCATGTTTTTGAGCATATATTGCAATTTGTTGATGTAAATATTCTTCTTCTTTTTTTCTTATTTCAAATATTCTAATTATGCAATAAATAATTATAGCAATAAAAAGTACCGCAAAGATGAAAAACAAAACTCTTAGAAAATCGCCAAACCCAGCCCCAAAAATATTTTTGAAAAACTCGAGAATCTGATTGAATATATATTCCAAGTTTAAATAGGTCGGGTCAAAAAGCTTGTTTTGTGTAGCGGTATTTAAATTTAATGATTGTGACAGGTCCATCTTTAATATATATATTTATTATATCATGCAAATTTACCTTATTTCTTCAAACTTTTTTCCTATTTCAAAAAGATCCCCCTCGTGAAAAGGACGAGCCATGAATTGTATAGAAAGAGGAAGATTAAGGGAATTCACGCCAGATGGTAATGCAATAGATGGAACACCCCCTATGTTTGCCGGGGCAGAAAAGATATCACACAAATACATAGAAACTGGATCGTCTAATTTCTCCCCTAACTTAAACGCTGGAATTGGAGCTGTGGGGGTTAAAATGAAATCTACTTTTTTAAAAACCTCTTTTAATTCATTTTCAATTGCATGCCTAACTTTCCATGCTTTGTTATAGTAGGCGTCATAGTATCCGTGGGAAAGAACATAAGTACCTAATATTATTCTTCTTCTGGCTTCCTCTCCAAATCCAGCGGACCTGCTTTTTTTATAACTATCAAAAACATCTTTCCCTTCTTTTTGGAGACCATATCTAACTCCATCAAATCTGGATAAATTTGTAGAAACCTCAGCAGGCATAATAATATAATAAGTGGCAAGAGAATATTTACAATAGGGCAATTTTATATCAACAATTTCAAAACCTGCTTTCCTAAATTTTTCAACCGATTCTTTAAAATTTTCCATCACTTCCTTGTCTACCCCCTCCTCAAACAGATGCCATGGAATACCTATGGTCTTTCTTTTAGAAGAAAAATTTTTACTGACCAAATCAACAGAAGTTGAATCCATTTCATCTTTTCCTGCAATTGTCTCAAAAACAATCTCCGCATCTCTGACTGTTTTACCAAAAGGTGCCACCTGATCTAAAGAACTGCCCATCGCAATTATTCCATTTCTAGAGACAGCCCCATAGGTCGGTTTCAGCCCGACCAGCCCACAAAAAGCTGCTGGCTCCCTAACCGAACCGCAAGTCTCTGTCCCTAGGGAAACCAAGGCCATGTCCCCTGCCACTGCCGCGGCTGAACCTCCCGAAGACCCTCCTGGCACTCTAGATAAATCGTGAGGATTCCTTGTAACTCCAAAAGCGGATGTTTGCGTAGAGCTTCCCATAGCAAATTCATCCATATTTGTCCTGCCCATAAACACAACACCTTCTTCTTTTAATTTTTTAATTACAAAAGCATCATAACTCGCAACATAATTTTCTAAAATTTTTGAACCAGCACTAACTTTTCTACCCTCCATCAAGATATTATCTTTTATGGCAATAGGTATGCCCGTCAGCTTGGTTCCTTTACCGGACTTAATGATTTCATCCGCCCTTTTTGCTTGTTCTAGACAATCATCAAAAACCTCCAGAAAAGCATTAATTTCTTTATTTTTATTTTTTATATTTTCCAAATAGGCCGAGACCAAATCAACGGAAGTCAATTTCCCTTTTTGCATCATATCCCCTGCTTTTTCTATGGTTAAATTTTTTACGTCAATTTCCACGATAAAAGTATATCAAAATATGGGATTTTTGCATGTTTTTATTAAAAATTAAAAAACCACGACCAATGTCGCGGTTTTTCTTTTATTTTTAGGAGTATTCGATGTATTCTTCTCCTGTATATAAAATCACTTTGTTTTTTCCTTCACAGGCTTCACAGTGGCCTAATTCATACAGTTTTATCCCGCACTCCCTAGATACCTCCCGTAAGACTTCATGAAGACGGGGGTCATCTTTCCCAATGAGATCAATACCGACTCCACAATTAAATGTCTCATACATTCCCCTTAAAGTTTCCCCTGATTCTTCCTGAATCAATTCAAAAAGAGGAGGCATTTTGGGCATTTGTTTGTAATAGACAATTCCACCCCGGCCTATATTTTTGATCTTTGTTGCTCCCCCGCCAGTGTTCATCGTTATGCCATGAAGAAGGTGAGAACAATTCATTTTCTTTAAATGGGAAAGAATTTTGTGGATGACAATAGCCCACTGCCGTGTCGGCGATAAAAGTGCTTCGCTCACGGTAAGTCTGCCTAGTATTTGTGGCGTATCCCATACCTTGAATTTTCCTTCATAAAAAGAATTTGGAATCACAGGGTTGTACTTGAAATTGTACTCTTGGTGCATCAAGCAAGAACGAGCAAGGGTAAGTCCATTACTACCAATCCCTGAATTTGGTTCTTGTTCCCATTTAGCTTTACCGTCACTAGCAAAACCATAAATTTTATCATCTGGCTTAATGTTGCCAGTAATCAAATCATCCTTCTTCGCCCAAGCGGTAATACCAATGTCAAAAACAAATGTTCCCGGCGTTATTTGATTTTTCAAATCAGCAGTTTCTCCTCCCAAAAACAAAAAACTGTTGAAACCGTTTTTTTTGTATAACTCCTTCAGTTCCTGAAAACGAATAGCCACAGACTGCATAACAATTTCCTTGAGTTCCTTCCCAAGATTGACATTCAAAATGTCCGTCAACACCCAGGTACCAAAGACAAAACCGGCAGCAGCAATATCGCCCGTGTTCATGGAAAGAGCATCGTCCACCATGTAACGAAAAATAGTTTCATCTTTTGTTTCCAAATAATGCAACATTCGTTGCACAGATTTACTTCCATCACCGTCCTGATGCTGGGTCAAAACCTGCTTAATAATAGAAGGGTCCTCAACAATGTTTACAAAAGCTCCGGGATAATCATTGTTAACAACTGCTCCAAAAATTTTACGAACGTTGGACTTATGCGGGTCAACGCCCATTTCTTCATACTTACTCTTAGTGGCTTGTGACATTTGTACCTCCTGTTTTAATTGTTTGTTTTTAAAAAACTAGTTGCCTTTTGGCAATTTCATCTACTAAACTACCTAATCTATGAAACAAAGTCAAGTCATAAAAAATCCCTCTTTCGAGGGATTTTTTATGACTTGACTACAAGATTTTCTTAACCTTCACAAAACCATCTTTAGAATCGGGAAATTGTGAAGTTATTTCTTTACGAGAAAATTCACGAGGCTCCAACTCATCTTCTCGCCATCTATTTTTATTTAAATACTCCGGTTCAGTATCAGTAATATCCACAGACTGAATCTGTTTTACATAACCCAAAATACCTTCCATGTCAGAAAGTAATTTTTCTTTTTCTTCGTTGGTAAGTTCTATCTTTGCAAGCTCTGCCAATTTTTCCACATCTTCGATCTTCATAATTGAAGTATATCAAACTTAGATATTTTTATAAAGAATTATTTATTACCCAACAAGGCATTAACTCTCGCCCCTACTGGAGGATGAGTAGAAAATAAACCGGATATTTTTTTAGCCCCGAAAGGATTTGAAATAAATAAATGAGCTGTTGCCGTATTGGCTCGAGTCATTGGGTGGGAATGTTTTGAAATTTTAATAAGAGCATTTGCAAGTCCTTCTGGATATCGTGTAAGCAATGCGCCAGATGCATCCGCTAAAAATTCTCTTCTACGAGAAATAGCAAGTTGAATAAGTGTGGCAAAAATCGGAGCAAGAATGGAAAGAACGATCCCGACAAGCATCATTATCCCCCCAGCCCTATCATTATCCCTACTTCTTCCTATGCCAAAAAAAGTAGACCGTAAAAACATATCAGCAATAATTGAAATAAAACCAACTAAAACAACAACAACGGTCGAAAGTAAGATGTCCCTATTGCCTATATGCGAAAGTTCATGAGCTATAACCCCTTCAAGCTCGTTCTTGTCTAAGATTTGCAGAAGCCCAGTCGTAACGGCAACGACCGCATGCTTTTTATCTCTTCCTGTAGCAAAAGCATTCGGCGAAGGGTCATTTATGATATATAGCTTTGGCATGGGAAGCCCAGCGGTAATGGAAAGATTCTCCACTATATTCCAAAGATCCCTACTTTCTTCTCTTTTTATCTGTTTTGCGCGGTTAAGAGCCAGTGCAATTTTATCAGAATACCAATAACTCATTATGTTCATACCAATACTAAAAATAACAAAAAAATATAAAATATTTGGATCTCCATAATATTGCGAAAAGAAAAAGCCAATGCCAATAACTATAACAAAAAACGCACTCATTAGGAGCCAAGTCCTTGTGACATTTTTCGATTGTTGTGTATAAAGGGTAGCCATTCCATTATTGTATAACAACCGGAATCAAGATAAGTCTATCATTTTCTGGAAGTCCGGAAGCATTATCATTGTGAATTTCAATATATCCAGGACCAGCAGGGAGGCCAGAAAAATCCAAAGTCGTATGAAACGATACGGGGCCCGTCGTCATCCATTCAGTCGTTGCTGTGCCATAGGCAGTCTTCAAAACATTTTTATTTGCATCAAGAACTCTGACAATTATATTTCCTTCAAAAAAATACCCACCCTGCACTACTCCATTTATCGGCATGAAACCAGAGACAAGTGAACCGGCATTAATTGAAAAAGAAACGAGGTCATCTTTATTACCAAGAAACCCGATTTCTCTATTTTCGACTGGAACTGATTCGTTTTCCTCAACAATAGGATCTACAAATGTAGGAATTTCAACTTTCGGTTTTCTATTTAAGAGAAAAACCGTACCGGATAAAAGAGTTATAATAATCAATGCAAAAACAAGCTTGCCAAAATTTGTCATATTTTTAAATAAGTTAATTTTTAAAATTTAACTTCAACTGGATTTTGAGCAACATCGTTGTCTGGAAGATCAAAAAATTCCATTTTAGAAAATCTAAAAATACCAGCAATAATATTCGAAGGAAAACTTTGAATTTTAATGTTTAGATCACGAACATTCGTATTATAAAACCTGCGAGCAGCCTGAATTTTGTTTTCTGTGTCAGAAAGTTCTGATTGTAATGACAAGAAATTTTGATTCGCCCTTAAGTCAGGATAGGCTTCAGCAATAGCAAAAATAGATTTCAAGGCGCCTGTAAGCATATTCTCGGCCTCTGCGTGACCTTTTGTAGGACCTTGCGCGCCCATGGCCATGGTCCTAGCTTTTGTAACATTCTCAAAAACAGAAGATTCATGGGTAGCATATCCCTTAACTGTATTTACTAAATTGGGAATAAGGTCATATCGACGCTTCAACTGAACTTCAATATCCGCCCAGGCCTCATGTGCCCTATTTTTTAGAGATATAAAGCGATTAAACGCATAAACGACCCACAAAACTACAACACCTAAAATTATCCAAAGATATTTCATAATATTTTAATATTAGTTAATAAAACTACTTTTTTTTCTGCCACCCCTCGACTAAAACCAAAAGTGGCGAGGCTAAAAAGATCGATGAGTATGTTCCAAAAAACATCCCAGCGGTTAGCATTAAAGCAAAATATTTAGTTGATGCTGGCCCAAAGAAGAATAAGGAAAGAAGCACTAATATAACAGTAAGAGAAGTGCAGATAGATCTAACATATGATTGTTTCAGGCTTTTTCCTACGGTATCACCAAAACTGATATCAATTCTATTTTTTAAATTTTCTCGAATTCTGTCAAAGATAACAATCGTGTCAGAAACCGAAAGACCAAGAATAGTGAGCGCCGCTACCACAAAGAGTGTATCCAGTTCTGCGCCATAATAATGAGAAAAAATTGCAAAAAGACCGATTGGAATCGTAACATCATGCAAAAGCGAAACAATGGCAATAATTCCGTACCTCCAAGAAGAAACCGGTTTGGAAACTTTTCGAAAGGCATAGGCTATAAAACAAATAATTGCCAGGGAAACCAAAATAATAGCAATAATAGCTTTTTTAGTAAGTTCACGCCCGACAGAAGGGCCAATAGAATTAAAACTTTTTTCCTCGAAAAAATTCTTACCATCCTGAGAAAGAGCTTTCAAGAGCGCACCATGTTCTGCCTCACTTAAATCACGAGATTTAATAATATAACCCAAATCTCCTGTTGGTTGAAGAAGAATGGAGCCAAAATTTAGATTTTCGAGAGTAGAATTTAAATCAACTTGAGTTGGCCTTGCATCTTTATAAACTATTTCAGTCAAAGCCCCACCCTTGAAATCAATGCCAACCTTCAGCCCAAATACACAGATAGAGACAATAGAAAGAATAATTAATGCTATTGATATGCCAACGAATATTTTTTTGTTTTTTATTATAAACATAAATTATTTTGAAATTCCTGAACTAAATAAAAATCTAGCGAACTTACTCTCCCCCATAAAATTAATTCCAAAAAGAAAAATTCTGGTAATTGTTATAGCAGACAACATTGAAACCAAGACACCCATGCCAAGAGTTAACGCAAAGCCTTTGATTAGTGATGTCCCAAACCAGAAGAGAATTACTGCGGTCATAATACTTGAAATATTCGAATCCCTAATGGAAAACCAAGCACGAGAAAATCCAGCAGAGATAGCATCAGCAATTGTTCTTCCAGAACGCATTTCTTCTTTTATGCGTTCAAAAATGAGGATATTTGCATCCACCGCTATGCCCATGGAGATTATAAATCCAGCGATACCAGCAGCTGTCAAAGTAACAGGTAAGAGTTTAAACAAGGCCAATATGATGGATATGTAAATGCATAAGGAAAATACAGCAACTAAGCCAGGCAATCTATACCAAAGTATTAAGAATAGTACTACAAATAAAAATCCAATGATCGCGGCTTTTACCCCAGAGTTTACGGCATTCCCGCCTAAGCTCGCACCAATAGTTTGCCTAGAAAGTAAAGTTATAGGAACTGGAAGCGCACCAGAATTTAATCTGCCAACCAATTGCTTAGCTTCTGTTGGAGTAAAATCTCCTGAAATAACAGCCTCACCATTAGGAATTTCTTCTCTGACAACTGGAGTTGAAATAGGGGCCCCGTCTAAATATATGGCAACCATCTTGCCAATATTATCTTTCGTTATTTGTGCAAATAATTCAGTTCCCTTGTCGTCAAACTGTAAACCTACTTTCGGCTCACGAGTATTCTGGTCGAATTCTAAAACTGCTTTCTTTAAATATCTACCGGTAAGTTCTGTTGAAACAAACTGTTGACTTAAATCCACTTTTAATTTTCCATCTTTATCTACCGTTAACTGCTGATTCTCATCCCTTAACGCTTCGGTTTTAAATTCTAGGAGCGGAGTCTGTCCTATCATTTCGGTTGCCTTTTCAACATCGGTAATGCCCGGAAGATCAACTATTAATTTCTCTTCCCCACCTGAAACAAAGCCCCCCTCCTGTATTTGAACAACCGGCTCGGAAACTCCAAAAAGATTAACTCTGCGTTCTATTACATCACGAAGAGCATCCATCGAGCTTGAAACCTCTCCTGCTTTCACCGCCGAAACATCAGCCTTATAAATCAAGTGGCTTCCACCAGAAAGATCTAGGCCGAGACGAAACGGAGAATGTTTAAAAAAAGAACTTTGACTCTCAAAATTTGGATTTAATTTTGGTTCGGATTTAAAGACAAAAAGAGCGACTCCCACGCCCAAGATAAGTATTACTAACGCTAAAATTCTTTTCCTCCACATAAATATACAGTCATTCTATACGCTTTTAAAAAATTATGCAAATGACCAAAAAACCCTATATATTCACTTAATTTATTAATCTCTCGTATTGTGCTTGTTTAAGATAAAAAAATAACAGTCACTGTTAGGGCAAATTTTGAAATTAATAAAATCTAAATTTTGTTATATAAAAATCTTACAAGATAAGCAACGAAGATTCCTAAAATAAAACCTCCTAAAATATCAATCGGAAAATGCACTCCAGAGATTATTCGAGCTAATCCTATCAATAAAGCAAAAAATGCAAAAATGCATCCTGCTTTTCTGTGGCTAAAAAATATCGCCGTGGCAAGTGCCATAAAAAATGTCGCGTGCCCAGACGGAAATGAATAGTCCGACTTGCTGACTAAGGGTACAATGTTAGGTAGCTCTAAAAGGGGCCTTTGAGCGTGAATAAAAAATTTTAAAACATATGCTAAACACCAAGCAAAAACTCCAGAAAAAAATACTAGAACAATTTCCCTCCATTTTTTTGCAAATTTTTTAAATGGACTTGCCTGTCGGAAGGCAAGTTTTTCAAAACTCAAAACTTCATGATGAAAAAAAAGAAAGAGCAAAGCTAGCACAACAACAACATATGGAAACACATGTGCAATAAAAACGACAAGCTTATCGAAAAAATAAGACCTATGTGCAAAGTCGTAAAAAAGTAAAAAGATTTTATCATTCATCCCGTGTGAAATTTAAAATTATTAATGTGACCACCAAACTTTTGATTTGTTTTTTACGATACATCTTTTTTATACATATATTAAATTTCTATCGGGATTCATTTTTTTTCTTGCCACCTTAAGAACATTATTAAAAAGCATAGCGACGGTAACAGGACCCACGCCTCCAGGTACCGGCGACACAAAACTTGCAACACCCTTCACAGATTCCAAATCAACATCTCCGACTATTTTTACCCCGCCATCGGCGGAGCCGTTTCCAATTTCAGATGTCCCAGCATCAATTATCACAGATCCTTCTTTGATCATACTCCCCGTAATATATTTACCATTACCCATTCCGGAAATTATAACATCCGCCTCTTTAATAAACTTTTCTTTATTCTTTGTCTTGCTTGTAATTATCGTCGGAGAAAATCCCCTAAAGCTAAGCAATGCAGAGACTGGTTTTCCCATCAATTCTCCCTGGCCCAAAACAACTATTTTTTTACCCTTTAAATCTAAGTCGAGCGAATCAAGCAAAAGCATACAAGCGAGCGCCGTGGGAAAACCCAAATCCATTTTATTATTATAAAATTTTTCACTTGCAACAGTCCCCAAACAATCAACGTCAAGATCGGGATCAATGGCATCAAGAATTTTTCTTCGATCTAAAGATTCCGGCAGTGGAAGCTGAACAATAATTCCACATATGTTTGGTATGTTATTTATTTTTTTAATCTCCCCTATAAGCCCATCTGTAGAAATGGACGACGGAAAAGACGCATTATGAAATTTTATACCCACCGACTCTGCCATTCGCATTTTCATTCGCACATACTGTATAGAAGCTGGGTCGTCACCCACCAAAACATCGCAAAAAATAGGCTGAAAACCCAAAGAAGTTACCTCTTTTTTTATTCTATTTAAAATATGGTTGCTTATTTTTTTTCCATCTATTATTGTTGTCATGATTCGATTTCACTCACCATGACCCCGAGTTTTTATCGAAGGGTCATACTCCTAAAAATTCATTTTTCATGTCGTCACGATGTGCTGGCCTTGCATAGCTTCGCATGCTCATTAAAATTCCAAGCGCCGAAAACTCCGTTAAAAGATGTGATCCCCCATAACTCATAAAAGGCAAGGTTATCCCTGTCACGGGCATAAGTCCCAAGTTCATTCCAATATTTATGAGTATGTGGCTCATAAAGAAGATGGCGACACCCATACCAAAAAGCATTTCAAAATTTGACGCACCAAGCATGGCAGAATGTAAAATTCTCCAGACAACAAGGCCAAACAGAACAAAAATCAAAATCGACCCAACAAAGCCCCATTCTTCTGCAAAGGCAGAAAAAATAAAATCGGTTTGATTTTCTGGCAGGAATTTCAACCGGGACTGCGTACCAAAACCTAATCCTTTTCCTATAACTTGACCTGATCCAACAGCAATCGTAGACTGAAGGGCATTGTAGCCTGAGCCATGAATGTCGGCCAGAGGATGAAAAAAATTAACAATACGAGTTTTTTGATAAGGGGCAAAAACAAACATCCAAAACAGTCCAAAAATAAGCACAGCTGTTAAAAAAACCAAAAGTAAATGCGTTTTGAAAATCCCTGAAACAAGAACCATTCCAAGCCATATCAAAAATATAATCACAGCAGAACCAAAATCAGGCTGAAGCATAACAAGTCCGAATGGCACAATGGCATATAGTCCAGAGATAAAGATATGTTTTATATTTTTTATTTCTACATGACGTCTAAAAAAATATTTTGCAAGAAGAAGCACCAAAACAAGCTTCATCATATCGGCAGGCTGAAAAGAAAAACCCCCGAGGTCAAACCAGCTTTTTGCGCCATGGGAAACATGCCCCAATACAAAGAGAACTAGAAGCATTCCTGAAAAGAATAAAAGAAGGAACACCAGCACTTCTGTGCGTTTCAAAAATCTGAAATCAATGAAGGAAAAAATAAAGAAAACTGCGAAAGATAAGACTACCCAAATAATTTGTCTACTAAAGAAGTTACCTGTATCCTCAAGAGGCGTAAAAGACTTCATGGTCACCAAGCCAGACAAGACAATAGGGGTAATAAAAAAAACCAACAGCCAATCTATTCTTTTTAATTTTCTTTCCACCATCCCAGTACTAAAATTTTATTAATAATCTTTATTATTATGTCTCGTAATCAAAAATTTAATACGGGACAGATATTTTTTATTTTAACTTAACGGAGAAAATGTTATATATTGGAATTATTTCTTTGGCAACAATATCCCCCGCTATTGGCTCAGGCCAAGTAAAAGTTACCTCCTTACTCTCTTCTCCGTCTAGTTTATCAAGATAAGTTCGACTAGACGAGACAGCATTACCAGATTCATCATACAAAACCGAGATTACACTTACTTCAGGAATCTGAAACAAAGAATTATTTTTAACAACAGCGGTAAGTCTTGGGCTTGTATCTTGGTTCTCTAAATTTATATCAGAAACTAAAACCTTGACCTGGTTTATTTTTTCTTCCGAAACTTGAATCCAAAGAGGTTCCTCTGTAAACTCAAAGGTCGTATAAATAGGGATAGAATTTCCAACATCGATGGCTGGTTCAAAGATAACAAACTTGCCGGATGGTGGAATGTAAGCCTCCCCATCCCTTTTTCCTATATAAATATTGTCTTTGTCGGCAAAGCGAAACCTGTAGTTGATTTTGTTTATAGCTGTATTTTCATTATGATTTTCTAAATAAGCTACCGCATTGTACCGTCCAGGCACAACCCTAAAGGCTCGAGACCAGAGAATAGAAATTTGATCTACTTCAAAAATGCACGCCCTCGGACAAGACCCACCACAGTCTATGCCAGTTTCGTCTCCATTCTGCTTGTTGTCAACACAGGTCGGAGCCTTATTAAGATTCGGATAAATTACTAAAAAACCAAAAAACAAAAGAAGAGCAACAAAGATCCCCAAGTAAATAAGTTGCCTTTTGAAAGCCCAAGTCATAGCACCATTATAGCATTTTAAAATATTACTGAAAGTATTGGTATATGCTATTTTTATTTATGAGAAATGTCTTTTTCAAAAATGCTCTTTTCCAATTGTTCAATTTGCTCCGAAAGACTCTTTAGTCCATTTTTCATATCTAAAATCGACTGCATTTCGTTTTTTATCTCAATTTCTTGCTTTTGATTTAATTTTTTCTCCCCGCGAAGCCCAGAAAGAATAAGCTCATTACCTATAAAACTGGAAGTGAAAGCACCCGTAAAGAATAGAATTACACAACCAACAATAAAAGATAGAGGTCCGTCCCACCAGAGGGAAAAAGCAGACCCTATGGTCGGGTCAATCGAACCAAAGTTAAAACTTTTATGAACAAGGTCAGCGGTATGCCAAACTCCACGCCAAAACAGAACTATACCAATACCAACAACAAGGGCATAGAGCCTGGGCCGATGGCTTAGGTAGATTCTGGTTCTTTCTTCAATTTTTTTTATTTTTTTCATGTGTAAAAAATAATATCTAAACCTAGCGGAGACGCAGGGATTCGAACCCTGGAGGGTTTTTACACCCTACCTCGTTAGCAGTGAGGCGCTTTCGACCACTCAGCCACGTCTCCAACTTTTTTACTCTAGCATATTTTTTCTTTTTTTCCCATATGCTACAATCTCTAAATGGACAAGGATGCTAAAATAAAAAAACTCACATCAGAAAATGAAAGATTAATAAAATTATGTTCGGTTAAGTCTGACATGGTCTCAATCAGCGCACACCAAATCAGAACTGCCCTGTCTGCCTTAAAATGGATAATAAAGATGTTTTTGGATGGTGATTTGGGAAAATTAAATGCTGAACAGGAAAACTTAATGAAGAAGGCATACGAGGGAAATGATCGCGCCATAGGTATCGTAAGCGAACTTTTGCTCGCCAATAAAACAGAAAATGTCACAGAAAAAAAATATAATTTTGGGGAAGTTGATCTTATAGAACTAATTGACAATACAGTCTTCGATTTTTCTGGAGAAGCCTCTGCAAAGGGAATAGAAGTAATATTTCTAAAACCAGAGAAAAAACTTCTATCAATACAAGCTGATAAAGAAAAAATGAGGGTCGTCCTCCAAAATCTCTTAGAAAACGCCATAAAGTATAGCAACAGCCATGATAAAGTTTTCGTGACGCTTAGAGAAAACGACGGACTAGTGGAAATTTCTATAAAAGACACCGGGGTAGGAATTTCAGAGGAAGGAAAAAAGAAAATTTTTGAAAAATTTTATCGTGATCCCGAAGCCCAAAAGAAAGAACCCGTTGGTTCTGGAATCGGACTTTTTACCACTAAAAAAATAATTGAAGACCATGGTGGTAAAATATGGTTTGAATCCTCGGAAAGCAAGGGAACTACCTTTCTTTTTACAATCCCCATACATAGAAAACAATAAATAGTTGCGCCCAATTTTTATCGTAGTATAATTATTTTATGGCAAAAACAATACTAATAGTAGAAGATGATACTTTTTTACAAGGACTTGAAGCCACAAAACTTAAAAAGGAGGGCTATGATATACAAGTGGCTAGCGACAGCAAGGAGGCTTTTAAGATAATCGACAGCAAAACAAAGATTGATATGATATTACTTGATTTGCTGCTCCCAGATGTGGATGGTTTTATGATTCTCGAAAAAATAAGGCAGGAAAAAGCTCTCTTAACAATTCCAGTTATTGTCTTCTCTAATTTATCTGAAGAGAAAGATATCAAGCGTGCAACCAAGCTTGGTATAAGCGAATTTTTGGTTAAGTCCAATTTTACACTGGACGAACTTGCTAAAAAGGTCAAGGATCTAATAGGGGCTTAATGGAACTCCACGATAAGCTTGAAACAAAATTTCGATTAGATGAAAAACAAAGGAAAGCTCTGCATAGGCTAGGGCTTTTTTCTGTTCATGACCTATTGTTCCATTTTCCCACCAGATATTCAGATGTTAGCGAAGTAAGGCAAATTATAGAACTGATGCCAGGAGAAACTGCAACAGTCTGCGGAAGGATCTCAAAATTAAAAACAAAAAAAAGTTTCCGCTCAAAAATTCCCATGGGAGAGGGAGAGCTAGAAGATCTGTCTGGAAAAATAAAAATTACATGGTTTCATCAGGCCTACTTAGCAAAAATGATTCATAATGGAGACAACATAAAGCTGACGGGGAAAGTAACCCAGGGGAAAAATGGCATTTATTTGGCGAATCCAGAATTTGAAAAAATCATAGATGCTCCGACAAGCACACATGACACTCTGTTTAAAAATAAGGAAAAAGAAAATTCAGGATTTTCGTATCCAATTTACCGTGAGACAAGAGGTATAACTTCAAAATGGTTTTACCATGCCATTGAAAAAATATTCCGTGAAAAAACATTGGACATAATCGAAGACTACATCCCCGCAGATATTCTTAAAAAATATAATTTGCCGACCCTTAAGACATCCCTGATTTGGATTCACAAACCCAAAACAGAAAAAGACGCAACGGCTGCGAGAAAAAGATTCGCATTTGAAGAAGTTTTTTGTATTCAATTAGAACGTCAGCATGATAAACTCGAATACAGAAAAAATAAATCTTTTCAGGTGGAGTCAAACAAAGAAGATGTTGAAGAGTTTCTCAGGCGCTTTCCCTTCCTTCCAACAAATTCACAAAAAAAATCTATTGAAACAATACTTTCTGACATGAAAAGAAACTTTCCCATGTCTCGACTTCTCGAAGGAGATGTCGGCTCCGGTAAAACAGCTGTTGCCGCTACTGCCGCTTATATGACCGTAAAACAAAGACCCTTCGACTATACTCAGGGCAAGCCACAAGATTTCGGAAATTTACAGGTAGCTTACATGGCACCAACGGAGATTTTGGCAAGTCAACATTTTGAATCTTTTATACAATACTTCAAACATTTACCCATAAATATAGGCCTCATAACTGGAAGCGGGTGTAGAAAATTCCCATCCAAAGTGAACCCTTCGGGTTGGACGGATATTTCCCGCGCCCAGCTTTTAAAATGGACGGCAAACGGAGAAATGCCAATTTTAATCGGCACGCATGCGCTCATTCAGAAAACTGTTAAATTCAAAAACTTGGCGCTTATTGTTATAGACGAACAACACCGATTTGGCACGGAGCAAAGAAGGAAATTGGTAAGAAAAGATAATGTCGCTCCCCATTTGATTTCCATGACCGCAACGCCGATTCCCCGCACTCTGGCACTAACAATTTACGGGGATTTAGATCTTTCCCTACTCGACGAAATGCCAGCGGGAAGAAAACAAATTATTACAGAAATAATCACACCGGACAAAAGAGATGAAACTTATGAAAAAGTAAGAGAAGAAATAAAAAAAGGCAGACAGCTTTATGTCATCTGTCCGCGGATATTCGAGCCGGATCCGGAAAAAGAATTGGCGCTTAATGTTAAAAGCGCCGTATCTGAAGCAAGGCGTTTAAAAAAAGAAGTGTTCCAAGAATGCGAAATCGGTGTGCTCCATTCAAAAATGTCAAAACAGAAAAAAGAAGAAGTAATGAAAGATTTCACTGATGGAAAATTAAACATCTTATGCGCGACATCTGTGGTAGAAGTGGGAGTGAATGTTCCCAATGCAACCGTTATCATCATAGAAGGCGCGGAAAGATTTGGACTCGCCCAATTGCACCAGCTTCGCGGACGCGTCATTAGAAGTTCGCATCAGGCTTATTGTTATGTTTTTGCTGATGCTAAAAGTGAAAAGACTATAGATAGATTAAAGGCCCTCAAAACGGCCAAAAACGGCTTTGAGCTTGCTGAACTTGATTTGTCTCTTCGCGGTGCGGGAGAACTCGGCGGTACAAAACAATGGGGCATTACCGATCTCGGGATGGAAGCCATAAAAAACATAAAAATGGTGGAAGCTGCCCGCACTGAGGCAGTCCGCCTGATCAGTGAAGACCCAGAACTTTTTAATCATCCCCTGCTTAAAATTAAGGTAAAAGAAAAAGCTGGTGAGTTCCACTTCGAATAAAACCGGAGAACCTGCCTGCAGGCAGGCAGGTTTCATTTTGAATAAAAATTCAAATTATTCGATAGTTAGTTCGTAAACTGCATCTTTTGTTTGAACAAAACACTTCCCTCCTCTAATGCAATTTATATTGGTAACTATAGATGTTTTTTCTCCGTTATCAAGAGAAATTGGAGAACCAATCTTAATATCGAACTCTAATTTCCCTACCACCTTAGAACCTTTTTCTTGAACATCAGAGGATTCAACCTTCAGTCCTATGCTCCTGTCCTTTATTAACTCTAATATTCTAATTGCTTCCTCATTTTTAATTGCATTTGGATTTTCTATTTGTTTTTCTATTCTCA
>JAHJBA010000036.1 GCA_018813625.1 Patescibacteria group bacterium
TAAGAAAGTCAATTAAGTGGCTAGTTCAGTCGCCTGGCCTGCGCATCGTTAATGGTGAATAGGCCAGGGCGCACTGAACCACGCCCACTTTATTATTTAACTTTTTTATTTATGGTTCACCAAGATTCTGAAGAAGCCCCACCGGGTTTCAGATGGGTTTTCTGTCGCTTTATTAAGCGTAACGGAAAAATCATTTATCCTAAACAGGCTAAATATTTCCGTTTCCTAGTGCCTGATACGCCTAGGTAGATCACTTGTCAAATCTATGCCGCCATTCTAGAGAACAAGAGTAATATTGCAAGGTTTCTGTATAGACACATGTTCACCTTGCTGGTTTTTACTAAATTTAAATATTTCCTACAACAAATAGCTTCGCTACTACCACTAACGTTGGAAATTGCCCTGCTCCGCAGCATAGCTTAGGGTGTACCTGTATTAGATTTTGTTTAGATAAAGGATCAAACGCGCGCAACGTCCGCTAACAGGGGTATATAAGGCTCACTCCCTATTTATAATAGACTGGAACTTCGTTCGCCCAAAATTTGCACTGGTTAGTGCCTTACGGCAATATTGTACCAGCACAACTCTTCTTATATACCCCAAACGTTAGCTGAAATATTCCTTTTCTTTTCTGGGCTATCGCCCAATTGTTTTAAAAAATTTTCAAATTTCTTTTTCTTTTTTATAAGGGGAAATATGGTGTTTCCTCCGCTCCGCTCCGGAAACGATTTATTTGATGAGGGGGGGCTGTCTGGCTATCGCCAGCCAGTTCGGATGTTTTCTCCGCTTCGCTCCGAAAACTTTTTTAAAATTATTCAATTTACTGTATTTTTGGTATAATCCATGCAAGTAAGTAACCACGCCCTACATATGCCTAATAAACAATTTCTACAAAAAATAGGCTTTCTTCCAAAAGAGGGTACATTGGGTATTTTTCATAAAAATTACTCATCTTATGTCATTCAAGTCAACCTTGAAAATAACACCATAAATTATGGTGGTGATATTGTATTTAACAATACAAAAAATACCATTCAAAATATTACAAAAGCCGAGGATTGGGTGGTACTTGAATGTATAGATAGGCTATTACTGAAAGGCTACATCGCAAAGGATATAGTTTTAGAAAAAATATACCCGACTGGACATGGAACAAGTGGAAGACTGGACATTTTAGTAAAAAAAAATGGCAAAGCATTTTTAATGATTGAATGTAAAACATGGGGTAAAGAATTTGATAAAGAATTTCAAAAAATCCAAAAAGATGGCGGGCAACTATTTACATACTTTCAGCAGGATCGAGATGCTGAATACTTAGTTCTTTACACATCTGAACTTGAAAGCGAAATAAAATACAAAAACGAGATTATAAAGATTGAAGAATCGTACCGTGAAACAAGCAATGTAAAAGATCTTTTCGAGAGGTGGAGTAAATTCACAAAACAAAACGGTATTTTTGACGATTGGGTTAATCCTTATGAATTTAAAAGTAAGGCGTTAACTCTTTCTCAACTCAAACCAATTACACAAAAGGATAGTAGCTTTATTTTTAATAGATTTTTAGAAATTTTGAGACACAATGTTGTTTCAGACAAACCAAATGCCTTCAATAAAATTTTTACGCTATTTCTTTGTAAAATTATTGATGAAAACAGAAAGCCAGAAGACGAACTTGAATTTCAATGGATTGAAGGAGTAGACGATGATGTTACTTTTCAAAAAAGACTTACTGACCTCTACAAGAGGGGTATGTTGGAGCTTCTTTCAAAAGAAGTCACAGATTTGAGTGATGATGAATTTAATCGCAAATTTGGAGGGATAGATGAAACTGTAAGAAATGAAATTTTAAAAGAATTTACCGCTATTCGTTTACAAAAAAACAACGAATTTGCAATTAAGGAAGTTTTTGATAAAGAAACCTTTACTGAGAATGCAAAAGTTCTTAAAGAGATTGTTGAGCTTTTACAGGAGTTTAGAATTCGTTATACAGAAAAACAGCAATATCTGAGTGATTTCTTTGAATTGTTATTGACCACCGGATTAAAGCAAGAATCAGGACAATTCTTCACACCAGTCCCTATAGCCAGATTTATTTGTCGTAGCATTCCACTTAGCAAGATAGTGAAAAACAAGTTAAAGATTGGTAATGCAAATGACTTGGTGCCAACAATAATTGATTATGCGGCAGGAAGCGGGCACTTTCTGACAGAATCAATGGATGAAGTACAAAAAATTATCGATCAAATAGATGAAGAAAAGTTATTACCACAAGTAAAAAGAAAGATTAAGGGCTGGAAAGAAGATCAGTTTGATTGGGCTTATGATTATGTTTATGGAATAGAAAAAGATTATCGCTTAGTAAAAACGGCAAAAGTTGGTTGCTATCTTCATGGTGACGGCCTAGCCAAAGTAATTCATGGGGATGGCCTAGATAACTTTGAGCACTCCAAGGAGTACAAAGAAAAGCTAAAGATTTCCGACAAAGATTTTCCTCAAGATAACAAACAGTTTGATTTAGTTATTTCAAATCCTCCTTACTCTGTCTCTGCTTTTAAGGCGAATCTTAAAAAAGAGTACGCCGAGCAAGATTTTGAACTCTATAAACGTCTCACAGATCAAAGCTCCGAGATAGAGGCACTATTTATTGAACGAACGAAACAACTACTTAAAGACGGAGGAGTTGCTGCAATAATTTTACCTTCCAGCATTTTAACAAACGGAGGAATTTATACACAGACTAGAGAAATCATACTGAAATATTTTGAAGTAGTTGCAATCACCGAGCTTGGCTCAAACACATTTATGGCAACAAATACAAGTACTGTTACTCTATTTTTACGCAGAAGAAACAATTATGACTGGCAAAATATTAGCACAGCAGTAGAAAAATTCTTTTCTAATCTAAAAGATGTAACAGTAAATGGAATTGAGAATGTATTTTCAAAATATGTTTCGGAAGTATGGGAGGATCTTGAGTTCCATGATTACAAGTCGTTATGCGAAAAAACTCCAAGTGAATCATTGAAAAATCATGAGATATTTTCTACATACTCCAAAAAGTTGAAATTCAAAAACAATGGTGATCTTTTGGATCAAATAATCGAAATAGAAAAGGATAAGCTCCTTTTCTTCATATTGGCGTGTCCACAAAAAATTGTACTTGTGAAGTCAGGTGAAAAGAACATAGAAAAAACCTTTTTGGGTTATGAATTTAGTAACCGCAGAGGGAATGAAGGAATTCATCCTATAAGAAGAGGAAAAAGTATTGATGAATGCACCAAGCTTTTTGATCCAGGCACACAAGAAAATCCTGAAAAAGCTAGTTCTTATATTTTTCAAGCCTTTAATGGCAAATTTGATTCAGAAATTAATGATACTCTAAAAAACCATGTTTACAGAGTTAATTTACTAGACACATTAACATTTGAAAGAACGGAATTTGATAAAGCCATTTCTCTAAATCTAAAAAAAAAGATAAAAATTGATAGTAAGTGGGAGCTTGTAAAATTACATGAAGTTGCAAGTGTAATTAAGGGGGTAACGTATTCTAAAGAAGATCAAGTCTTTAATGAAACAGATAATATTATTTTGACCGCAGATAATATAACTCTTAGCGGTAATTTTGAGTTAAAGAAAAAAATATATATAAATGAAAATCTTTCTATCAATGAGGAAAAAAGGTTGAAGGAAAACGATATTTTTATTTGCTTTTCGAGCGGGAGCAAACAACATTTGGGAAAGGTTGCCTTCATAGAAGAAGACACCCCCTATTATGCAGGTGGATTTATGGGGATTGTGAGGGTGACAAATTCAAACGAACCCAAATTTGTTTACACATTATTGAATGGTATTTGCCGTCAAATAGTACGGGATGTAGGTAGTGGCTCAAATATCAACAATCTTTCTAATGTAATAAACGATATCAAAATCCCACTCCCCCCTAAAAATATTCAAGAAAAAATTGTAAGAGAAATAGAGGTTTTTGAAAAAGAAGAAAATGCAGCAAAAACAAAAATAGAAAGCCAAAAAGCTAAGATTGAAAGCTTATTTAAAAGTACCTTGTCTAATGCTCGGATTTCTTACCGGCTAAGCGATAATAGTATTTTTGATATTTCAATAGGAAAAAGAGTTTTAAATAGTGAATTATTACCCCAAGGTAAAATACCTGTTTATAGCGCAAATGTTTTTACGCCTTTTGGGTATGTGGAGAAATCACTTATTCAAGACTTTACAATCCCATCAGTTTTATGGGGCATAGATGGTGACTGGATGGTAAATTTTATGCCCGAAGACAAGGCATTTTATCCCACAGACCATTGTGGAGTATTGAGAATTAAAGATGACAGCAAGGTAAATGCAAAATATTTAACATATGTATTGCAAAAAGAAGGTGAAGATTTGAAATTCTCAAGAACCAAACGTGCTTCTATTGATAGAATTCAGGGAATTAAAATCCAAGTACCTCCCATTGAGGAACAGCAAAAAGCCATTTCTGAAATTGAAAAAATAGAGACTGAAATTGCGAAGCTTGAGGATAGGCTATCAGAAATTCCAAAACAAAAAGAAGAAGTTCTAAATAAGTATTTATAGCCCCATGGAAGAAGAGAAGATACAAATTAGCGTATATCAGATAGCTTTAGATAGCGATTTATTTCAGGACGAGAATAAGCTCGATACTTTAACCCAAACAATCGAATCTAAAGGCTACACTCAACAAGAAATATCAGATGGAATAGACGGATTTTCCTTGAAGTTACTTTACGGAGTGAAGCCCCAAAACCCAAAATGGAAGAAATTTTTATCACAAGTGACTACAGACAATCAACCAATATCAGAAATAAATAAATCATGGACAGAGAGTTTTATCTTGTTAGCTCAAAATAAAAACAATATTTATGCCGTAACTGGTGGTTTGGGCTTTTTTATTATTCAGGATTATATAAATCAAGATTTTGGAATAGATGTTATTTCACGCCTAATAAAAAAAGAAGATAAAATTATTAAAGCAACTAAAGAAAAAAGTGTTGTTGGTGGTGTGATAGGGTCAAGCAAGAACTTTAGAAAGAATTATAATCTCTTCGAGAACGACAGTTTCGGAAAAATCTATCAAGAACTAAAAGCGAATCTGGATAAAGAAATACTACAATCCAAATTCGGCTTTAATCACGATGATCTAAAGAAAGATTCATTCTGTATTGCAAAAACCTCTTTCAGAATAAATAAATCAATCACATTTGAACAACTATTTGAAATAATAAAGGGCTGTGAATATTTGATCGATAATGTTGACGCGATTGCAATCAATAACGTTGAAAAGATAGTTAAGAAAAAGAATCAGACACTCATCAATAACCTTGAAAATGAATTGTTTAGTCAACTTTGGAATCGCTATCAACAACCAGAGGACTACAATATAGATTTTGACCTATGTCATAAGGAATTTGAAAAATACCTTACCGCAAGCAAATACATTGTCAAAAAAAATCTATCCAATAAAAACTTCTTTGATGACTTTGTGTTTGAAGAATTAGACAACGTAGATTTGCTCTTCTCGAAAATCAAGGAGTTAGAAGATAGTCCTGATAATGAACAGGGGTTTCGTGAGCTAATCTCATCTTTGAAAATATATTCTTACGATGAAAATGACGAAGAATTAACACATGGGTGGTTACATCATCACATACACGGCGATGTTGAAATCGATGAAAAAAGATACTTCTTTATTGATAAATCATGGTATCTCATTAAAGAAGAGTTCATTAAAGAGCTAAATGAAGGCTGTAAACATTTTATTTCAGAACATACAAACGAAGAACTCACAAATAAATGGAACTATCCAACCCAAAAAGAAAACGACTACAATCAGACCTATTTTGAGCAGGAAAACACATTAGTTATTGACAAGGTTACTCCCGAAAATATTGAACCTTGTGACATTTTAAAATGGGATGATGAAACTTTATTCTTTTATCACGTAAAGGCAGGTTTTGGAAATACAATGCGCGACCTTTGCTCACAAATAATCATTGCTGCCAACAGAATAAACGGAAGTAAATTGGGCGACAAAAAATATCTGAAAAAAATCTATAAACAGATGAAAGATAAATCTAGTAGCAGTGATGAATACTACAAAAAAGTTGCAAAACAAACGGACAGCTTAACGGAAGACCAATTTTTGGCACTTTTCGATAAACATTTGATATTTGTACTAGCAGTTTTAGATACTGGGACAAATGAACGTAGCCTAAGTGAAATAGAAAAATTCAAATCAAATATTGCAAAGTTTTCTCTGCAAGAACTTTACAAAGAAATGAGGAGTATTGATGTTGCATTAGAAATCATACAGATTAAAAAGGGAAATTAAGGCATTTGAGGGAGGGGCAATTCACCCCTTTTGTTCCCCTCTTGCCCCTCCCTCAAACCAGAAATAGGTGTTTTGGGTGGCGGGCATTCACCCCTTTAATTCCCCTCTGCCCACCACCCAAAACGGAAAAAGAAATTTGAAAATTTTTAAAACA
>JAHJBA010000037.1 GCA_018813625.1 Patescibacteria group bacterium
ATTCTTTCTTTAATAATTTCTGCATTTTTAAATGGAACATTCCCATCATCTTTTGAATGCCATAAATAAACCTCTTTGCATGCTTTTGAGAGATTCTTTATTTTATTTAAATCAATTTTAAAAGAACTTATTTTTGTATACAATTCATGCTTCATTTTTTGAGTTCTAGGCGTATCAACAACTAAAGGAGCAACCAAGTGGATTTGAGAAACTTTTTTAGGAAATTTATTTTCTGACAAATACTTCACTAAAAAGGTACCACCAAGAGAATGACCGACCAAAACAACATTGTTTTTTATAAATGGAAAGTGTCTTTCAAACCAAATCTTCCAGGCAATATAGTCAGCATTCTGCCCTGCAGGCATGGTTGGAGAAATAACTTTATAATTTCTTCCTAAACTTTTTGGCAAATAAAAACTCCAAGTTCTATTTTTTTTATGGGGATCAAAACTCCTTGCTTTGAGATACCTATAAAAATCCTTTTTATTTGCAAATGGGCTTCCTCCGTGTATAAAAAATACTTGTTTTTTCATATTATTTTAAACTCTTAATTAATTTTATAAACAAGTCATTTCTTTCATATTCATTATTAAACATACCAAAAGATGCGAAAGCTGGAGAAAATAGGACAATATCTCCTTTTTTAGCATATACAATTGCTTTTTTAATTACATCTTTAAAATCTTTACCAACTTCATAGGGAATCTTTAGTTCGTATTCCCTCAATAAAATATTCGTTCCAGTTCCAGGAATTAAGGAAACAAACTTACAATTTTTATTCACAACTTTTACAAAATTAGTTAAATCAAGCTTTTTGTCTGCCCCACCACAAATCAGGATGATCTTCCTGTTTTTTGGTTTTAAAGCTTCGATTCCAGCAATTGTCGCTTCAGGAGTTGTTGCATTATTGTCATTATAAATCTTTATACCTTTATGTGTTCTTAAAAGCTGAAGCCTGCCTTCAACACCCTTGAATTCTGCTACTGTTTTTTTAATTTTGCTTATTGGAATATTAAACCGTTCGGCAACCTTAACCGCACAAGCCAAATTCTCTCTCTGGTGCTCCCCAGGCACAACAAACTTCCAACCAGAAACACTCTTAGGATTACCACCACCAACTTACCTTTTGTATCTTTTTTAGAAATAAATTTTTTCATTCCCGGACGGATAATTAAGATATCCCCTTTTTTTTGATATTTAAAAATATTAGCCTTATCATTAAAATACTTTTTCATTGAACCACCATAATAATTCATATGATCCGGCATAAAGCTCGTGAAAACAGAAATGTAAGGAGAAATTTTAGCTTCCCCAAAACCTTGCAATTGCCAAGAATCAAGCTCGCAAACTAAAATGTCTCCGGCTTTTACTTTTTTTAATATAGGTAAAGTCGCCACCCCCCGAACATTTCCCCCGATATAAACCTTCTTACCTTTCAAATTTTTAGAAAGGATCTCATAAATAAGCGCCGTCGTCATTGATTTTCCTCTTGTGCCAGTCACCCCAATGATCATTACTTCCTTTGCTAATTTCGCAAAAAGAGAAACATCCATCTCAACAGGAGTACTTGCCCCGCCTAGGCGTGGGTTGTTCTTTTTAGCTTCAGCTACATAAACAGAATCAAGTGGCACACCGGCTGATTTAATGACCATATCTCTGTCCTTAAAATCTTCCAATCTATGCTTGCCAAGAACAAATTTAATCTTAGGAAATTTAGAAAGTGCCTTTACGGAAGTCGCCAACTGCTCCTTTGTTTTCAAATCCGTCACAATCAAATCTGCCCCACATTCAGCCAAGAATTTCGTATATCCAAGCCCCCGCCCCAAAAGACCAAGTCCCATCACTGTTATTCTTTTTCCTTTAAAAAATTGCCTATAATCAAGCATAAATCAATATTATCACAATTTCCAAAATAAAAAACGCAGTCGTTTAGGTCTGCGTTTTTTTATGAAACTCTTTCTGTTTTGTAAGAAGATCAATGCCGTTTGGCATTGTTAAAGTTATCTTCTTCCAAAACTCATAGTGAGAAATGTCGGTTTTTTTACTGAAAATGCTCTCTGGGGTATGAAGAAATGCTCCCTTTGTTCCGTCTTCGAAATAATATTTTAAGTCAACAACGGGAAAATTAAACAAGTTATCTCTTTCCCTGTTATCAAATAGCCTTTCAATCAGAGGAAAACTTTTTGGCAAATTACTGAAAGTCTTTGTGGGATAGTTTATAACGGGTTCTAAAAAACCCAAATTGCCGGCAAGGACTTCATGAATAGCTTCACAATATCCATCGATCTTATCAGCAAAAGAATGTAATTGAGCCTCAATGCAATCCTTCAAAACCGCACGCATAAGTAAATCTTTGTATTTATATCCCCTAATCGAACGATTTTTATATAATTTGCTTATGATATTGATAGCTTCAATTTCTTCCTGCTTAAGAGCCAGGATTTCATTTTTGTCACCTTTTTCAGCCATTAAAAGTTTAAATTGAAGCGGAACATCTCCCCTTTTTGAAACCATTTCATAATCATCATGAAATTTTGAAATGAGAAGAGAAAAATTACTGTTTAATTCCGAATAACATCGAGTAGCTTCTGGTAATAAGCTTTCAAGAATTTTCAACACCCTTTTAGAGTGTATCAGAAGGTCAGTGCGATAAAACATTACCTTAAATTTGTGATAACGTTTCACCTTAGCTAGATCCCTTTCTCTGTTTTCCCAACAAAGATCAGGGCGAGAACGAGAATTTTTCTTCATTTGCTTTTATTTAGAGTTTTTAAATATCAAAAATGTTCTCTAAAATTTTACCACATCTAAGAGAAAAAAGCAAAAGAAAAACTTTAAACTAAATTTTTAGATAATTTCCCGCTGATAGCATTTTTCACAATACATAATCGGTGCTATTTCTTCGGTAAGATTCGTATAAGTATTTTCACTACAATTAGAACATTTTCTAATAAAAAATTTCATAGATCCGCGTCTCCCTATTCTGTCTTTATGCCGGCAGAAAAAACATTTTCTTGGAATTGGCAAAATCATTTTTTTATAGAAAAGTAATTCCTGTTCTGTAATTTTGTAATTTCTTTCACAATCTATACATCGCAAAATTTCTTTTGTGATAGAATCCTGAACATCTTTTATATGATCTGGAATTTGATTTGGCAATATAGTTTCTTTTCTTGTTGTCATTTGAATATCATCTTGCCATTTAAAACCTTGCGCCAAAGCCTCTTCTTTAGAAAGAGGCATGTTGTCTTGCGCAATTGTTTCGTTGTAAGCAAATGGAGAAATTTCTGGTGGCATAATTAATCCATAAATTCCATTTTCTGTGAGCTCTTTAATGATATGTTCTTTTAATTCTTCATATTCTTCTTTAGAATATTCTTTATTCAGAATGGAATACTTGCCATTCTTCAAAGCATCACAACCTATACAATCATGACAATTCCTTATATCAAAACAATTTAAAATATTACTACAATTTTCGGCCCAATAAGAGCCTATTATGTTGCTGCAATATCCCGTGGCAACTACCTCTAATAATTTTTCTGATTTTGTTCCAAATCCGATCGTACCTAAAGAATCCTTTATCATCTTAGACGAAAAAATATGACGGCAATCTTCTGATTTGGCAACCTCAAAAGAATCATGCACATTCTTACACTCTATAAGATAGTCTCCTGTAGAATTTACTGTTTTTAAATTATTATTTGCCCTTCTTGGTAATGTTTTAGAAAATTCAATAAACTTTTTTCTTGCTTCTTCTGTTTTTAAATAACTCCCTTTTATTTCTTTTATTCTTTTAGAATATTCTTCCGGACTTAAATGTTCATTAAACCAGCAATTACTTTTGTTTCTTAAATTTATACAACCAAAACAATTTATCAATCCGCTTCCGTTTAAAATAAAAAATGAATCAACACAACTTGTCACATTCTGACCCCATAAAATATTTGCTGATTCCTGAATATTTACGCATTCATAGCAATTTTCAAACCCAACTCCAAAATAAATGTCCGAAGAAAAGCTGCCCTTTTTAATACCCCTGGAATACAACAAATCTTCAGCTGGACTGGTATTAAATACTAGATAGCAATTTTTACAACCACCTGCCATATTTGTATATTCACTATTTAGATTAGAACCATCAGTAAAAGAAATACCTAAATTAATTTTTGGAACCTTAATTAAAAGTTCATTCATTTGCTCAATAAACGATTTTGATTTGTCATATTCCATCGCATAATCTCTCGGATCCCATTTTTCAGAATAAAAACAATCGTAGCAATAAATAATATAAGGTGACTTGGGATTATACATAGATAAAACACTCTTTCCACACATACCGCATTTTCTGCCAGAATATAATGTTATCTCATTCCTCCACATTGCTCGCATTTTAAAACGGCAATCAGGGCAAACATTCGGTGCCGGAACCTTCATTTTCTCATAAAAAGAAAAATCATCCTGTTCTAAAACAAAGTCTTGTTTGCATTTATTACATTGTCTCGTTTCTGTTTCCATTTAAATACTATAGCAAATTCTTCTTCAATTCTTCCATGTCATTAAAGTGATGTTTTACACCTTTGATTTCTTGATATTCTTCATGGCCCTTGCCAGCGCACAAGATTATGTCCCCCGCTTGCGCTAGTTTTATAGCCTCTTTTATTGCTCCCCTTCTGTCTGAGATAGTTTTCACTTTTTTAAGATCATTCATGGTTAAATCAACCTTCATTTCATTTATAATTTTCTCAGGATCTTCGCTTCTTGGATTATCAGAAGTAATAATAGCAATATCAGAAAGTGATGTACCAATTTTCCCCATTATTCTCCGCTTCAAAGGATCCCTATCTCCCCCACAGCCAAAAACGGAAATTATTTTTCCATTTTCTTTTTTAATTTCCTTGATAGCCAGAAGTACTTTTTCTAGCGCGTCCGGCGTATGAGCATAATCAACTATAGCTAAAACCCCGTTCTTCGAAAGAAAATGATCAAAGCGTCCCCTAGGCGGTTCTATATTTTCTAAAATCTTATTCACCTTATCTGTATCAAAACCAAGCAATTTACAAGTACTCCAAATTGCAAGTAGATTATTGGCATTAAATTTTCCTAAAAGTCTTGAATTTATCTTATTGCCATTAACATCCAATCCCAGTCCAGAAAAATCTAATTTAAAAATTTCACCATGAAAATTCTCCATCCCATTAAAACCATACAAATATTGCTTAGCTTTTATTCCATCAATAATCGCTTTGCCATGTTCATCATCCCCGTTAGACAAAGCAAAAGATGTCTTAGGTAAGAAATTAAAAAATTTCTTTTTTGCCAAAAAATAATTTTCAAAACTCTTATGATAATCCAAATGATCGTGCGTAAGGTTTGTAAAAACTCCACCGACAAAACTCACTCCCGCAACCCTCTTTTGATCCATGGCATGTGAGGAAACTTCCATAAAAACATATTCGCAGTCTTTTTCTACCATTTCTTTTAGAAGTTTATTAAGAGGTATCGGCCCAGGGGTTGTATGAGTGGCATGCCTTTTCTCTGTTCCAATAATATTTTCAACCGTAGAAATAAGCCCAGTCTTATAGCCTAATTCCGTTGCAATTTTATATAAAAGTGTCGCTGTCGTTGTTTTTCCGTTTGTGCCAGTAACTCCAACAATTTTTAATTTAACCGACGGATTCCCATAAAAATGTAACGCCGCCAGCTTAGCAATCGCCCGCCTCTTTATCTTTAAATTTTTAAATAATTTTTTCATTAATTATTTCTAATTAATCAATGATTTGCGGTGCTGAGGGGCGTTAATTAAGCCACATTTTTTGTATTTATAAACTTCTCCGGTGGCTGGGTTAATTGCCCCACAGGGGCATGGGTCATTTCGACCGACATTTTTTATGCCTTCTACTTTTATTTCATTTGTATCTGAAAATTCAGAAGGTTCCTCGTGGCTTTCAATCAGAGTCTGCTTAGGTTCGCTTGTCTGCTTCTGACTACGCTCAGCTTCTTCGACATTTATTGTTTCTGTCAGTGATAAAACTTGATCTTTAAAGGATTCTTCCATTTCACGAAACATATGAAGTCCTTCCTTTTTATATTCTACAATTGGTTCACGCTGGCCATAAGCTCTTAAATTTACAGAAGATCTTAGGTAATCCATGTCCTCCAAATGCTCCATCCAGAGAATATCCGTGACATAGAGAGATATCCTACGAACTGTTTCAAAAAACGCCTCATCCCCCAATTTTGCCCTTTTTTCGGCAATTATTTTATCCACTCCTTCTCTCTCGCTTGAAATTTTTCGAAGGAAATCTTCGGTTTCTTCCTTATTAGAACGCATCATCTTTTGGCGCCTTTCATAAACAACCTGACGCTGGTGATTCATAACATCATCATATTCAAGAGTGTTTTTACGAGCATCAAAATGAAAACCTTCTATTTTCGCTTGTGCCCCCTCAAGCGCCCTACTTATAAAACGATTTGCGATCGGCTGGTCTTCCGGAATACCAAAGCGCCCCATCATAGTTTTTATTCTTTCAGATCCGAAAACTCGCATTAAATCATCTTCCAAAGAAACATAAAATTGCGTTCCACCTGGATCTCCTTGTCTTCCGGAACGACCTCGAAGCTGATTGTCTATTCTTCGTGCCTCATGTCTTTCTGTTCCTAAAACAAAAAGTCCGCCGGCACTTTTTACAAAATCATATTCCTCTTTCACTATTGGATTGCCTCCAAGCTTTATGTCGATTCCACGACCTGCCATGTTGGTGGCAATGGTAACAGCACCCCTCTTTCCTGCCTGAGCGATAATCTCTCCTTCCCTTTCATGGTTCTTGGCATTCAAAATCACATGAGGCACGCCTTCTTGTTTCAGGTAGACAGACAATAATTCATTTTTCTCAATGGAAATAGTTCCAATTAAAACTGGCTGACCTTTTTCATTTAACTCTTTTACCTTTTTGGCAATTGATTGAAATTTTCCTTTTTCGGTCTGAAAAATTAAATCTGGATAGTCTACGCGAATCACAGGAGCATTGGTTGGAATAACTATTACATCTAAATTATAAACTTTTAGAAACTCCTCGGCTGAAGTTTCCGCCGTACCAGTCATTCCCGAAAGTTTCTTGTAAAATCTGAAATAATTCTGAAATGTGATCGATCCAGATGAACGTGTTTCCTTTTCAATCTTTACGCCTTCTTTTGCCTCTATCGCCTGGTGAATCCCCTCAGACCAACGCCTACCGGGCTGTAAGCGCCCTGTAAAGGGATCCACAATGATAACCTCTCCTTCTTTCACAACATAATCTTTATCTTTCTCAAAAAGAGCTTGCGCTTTTACTGCCGTTTCTAAATGATGTACATATTTAATACCTTTTTCGGTATAAATATTTTCCACCCCAAGCAACTGTTCAGCTTTTGAAATACCCTCATCAGTCAAGCTTATCGCTCTCAACTTCTCGTCCACTTTATAGTCAATGTCTTTCTTAAGTTGTTTGGCAATTTGATAAAACTTAATATAAAAATCCTCAGAGTCGCTTGACGCAGAAGAAATGATAAGAGGGGTACGCGCTTCGTCTATCAGAATAGAGTCTACCTCGTCCACAATTGCGAAATTGTGTTCCCTTTGGACTAGGTCATTTATTGAAGTGGTTAAATTATCTCGAAGGTAATCGAAGCCATATTCATGATTCGTTCCATAAGTAATATCTGCACGATAGGCCTGAGCACGTGAACATGGTTTCAAAAAATCATAAACTATCTTATATTCCCCAACCCTGTCGCGCTCCTGGTCTTCTTCGTTGTGTGTAGGGTCATATAAGTAAGAAACATTCTGCGAATTGATGACGCCAACACTTAGCCCTAAAAAATTATAAATCTGTCCCATCAATACTGCATCTCTACGCGCAAGATAATCATTTACTGTTATTACGTGCACTCCAAGTCCACCCAATGCGTTCAAGTATGCTGGTAGTGTTGCAACCAGGGTCTTACCTTCACCTGTTTTCATTTCAGCGATTTTGCCTTTATGAAGTGCCAAACCCCCAACGAGCTGTACATCATAATGCCTTTCACCTAAATTTCTTTTAGCCGCCTCTCGAACTAAAGCAAAAGCTTCAGGTAAAATATCATCCAAACTCTCACCTTTATTTAGTCTATCTTTAAATTCCTGTGTTTTTTTAGGAAAATCCTCGTTTTGCAACTTCAAAACACCTTCCTCAAGAGAGTTCACTTTTGCCACAATTGCATTTGCGCTTTTTATGAATTTAGAACTGGTATCACCGAATATTTTACTAAACAATGCCATAGTTAGTATATTAACATCCCGAACAAAAATAATGAAATTTTTAACAGAACAGACAAAAACAAAAAACTTCCGATTTTCATCGGAAGTTTTTTGTTAGAGAAGACTAAGCTCGCTTCTTTGCTGTCTTTTTTGTTGTCTTTTTTGCTTTCTTTGTTGCCTTCTTTGCTACTTTCTTCTTTGCTACTTTTTTTACTTTCTTTTTTGCCATAATATTTTTCGCGCGCGCGAAATTAATTTTTTAATATGATTTGCAACGACCACGACCTTAAAATACTTTTAAAGAAAAATATTTTAAAACAATCATTGCAATGAACTAATTTAATTATCTCGCATTTAAAAAAAGAAAACAATACTTTTTCCTAAAAACTGTGGATAACTTTTTTATTTTTCTTTCTAAAAAAATTTATTAAAAAGTAAAAAGTTTTCTTTAAGATTCCCCGTAAAGATTTTGGGGGCTTGTGAGCGCGACGGCGCGAGCACGAGGAATTTTTCAGCAGAAAAATATCCGTGCTCCAAAATTTTTACAGGAGATCTCATTCAAAACAAAACCCCGCACTAGAGCAAACCTGCCTACCGGCAGGCAGGGCTCGGTATAAAACAAAAAAATTGCTTTCATTTGAGGCGGGTCATGGCTAAACTCCAACATATGTGCCTATGTGAGTGCGATAACCCGCCACAGATAAAAGCAATTCTGTACTTACCATATTATTATAACAATTACAAAAAAACAAACCAGTCGGGATGCCGAGAATCGAACTCGGATCACGCGAACCCGAATCGCGCATACTACCGTTGTACTACATCCCGTTTAAAGCATTATCTAAAATACTTTCCACTACTTGATGTGGTCGAGCGCCAACAGACTCACAAGACTGACAGAAGTGGGACTCTTTTTTAAGATCTGGTGAAAATTCAACATTAGTCAAATAGGTACCACCAGATGGACTAATTATAAAATCGGCCTTCAAATAATTTGAAGCTCCAAGATGATTAAAAATATTTTTCGTAAGATTGTTTAATTCTTCTTTTTCATCACTAGAAAAAACTGCCTGTCCGGTAGACGAGGTTTCCAGAAACCTGCCTGCCGGCAGGCAGGGAAAAGTATAAATATCTTCCCCTCTGAAATTCGCGACAGAATGCATCGTCGCCTCTTCTCCTGCGATTAATTCTTCCACTAAAATACTTTTTTTATGCTTAATGCAATCCATCAATGCATCAGTTAATTCTACAAATGTTTTCGCAATATGTACCCCCATACTGAGATCAGACGTAAAAGATTTCACTACCCAAGGAGAAGAAAACTTTTCAAATACCATTTTTGCTTTTTTAAGAATAAACTTTTCGATCGGTCCATCGAAATCTTCTTGATAAAGAGGAATAACAATATGTTTAGGAATGTTTACTCCTATTTTTTTCATATGCTCTTCTAATAGGGCTCTACTACTATTTGAGGTAAAAGAAAATGAAGAAGCCCCTGTATTTGGTATTGATAAATTATTAAGAACATTAGAAAAACTCGGATGTGTCGTATTCCAAACAACATCAACATTACGAGGAAGATCAGAAGGTTTTATAGGCACTCCACTCGCATGCCATACTCCATTCTTATCAATTAGGATATCGATTGGTTTCCATTTTTCAGAGAGATCAAGAATATGAGAAATGACATGACTGCCCTCTTTCAAGGAACTTTCATAATAATCTCCCATTCCTCCCCTTAATACTCCGACCCGTTTTTTTTCTCCTTCTGTCATAGATTTATTATAACAACAAATATATTATAAACAAAAACCCCACCAATTGGCGGGGTTTTGTCTACTAGTAATAATGTTTTTACTTATTCAACATTCCACGAGTTATTGGTCCAACAAATCCTGTTGTTTTAATTCCATTTGCTTTTTGGTATTTAATAACAGCAGCTTTTGTAAAAGGGCCAAAGTAGGTCGTCTCATTTCCTTTTGACCCTACGCCAGATTTAGATAACGCAAAACCACTACCGTTGAGATACTCCTGAAGGGCCTTAACGTCAGTACCTTTATTTCCAAGACCAATATTTCTCTGTAATTTTAGACTTTCCTCTATCTTATTTGCAATAATTGGACTATATGTCTGTGCTAATTCTACCTTCTTTTCAGCTTCTATCTTAGCAATAATTGGAGCAATAACTTTATTTAATTCTTTGTCTTGAGTTATTTTAGTTTTTGATCTTACTCCGCCAACGCTAACGACTTTTTTAGCTTCTTCTACCTTAACTCCATTCTCTCGACGTTCAGCGTTAAGCGCAAATGAGAAATTTGGCTCAGGGGAAGCAATATCTTTGACTGTGAACAAGAACACTTTAGATTCGTCAGCTAAGGCAGTTTGAACGCAACTATTAATCGGCAAAATATTTCCTTCGGCATCTTGAAGACCAGCAATTTCATATCCATCCAAAACATTTAGACAAAGATCAATTGACCAATCTTCAGCAGAAGAAATAGTTATAGGATAATACTCAACATCATTCTCCCAAATTGTGTAATCAGGGTATGCAATATTTAGCTGAGATCCCCATATTATATTTATCATACCAGCTAAATATTTGATCGAACCATCTTTCTTTATAATTTTTTGAATGTGAAGATTCTTGGTTATAACACGACGACATTCTTGATTATCTGATCCATCATTATTGCCACATTTAATTGACACTACATCATTATCGTCATCATCGTCTTCTTCTTGGAATTTGGAATCACACTTAAAGTTTTTAAACTTACCAGTATAAACCGTATCATTTCCTTGTACATCAAAGTATTTAGCAATAACCAGGAAACGTCCTGCATGATTTTCTCCAGCAAAACATTGTCCCTTATTATCTGTCACACAAGAACCAACCTGACCTATGCCAGCTTCATAAATCACATTAAGATTATTTTTGGGAGGCCTCTTTGATTTATACGCATTAATAAAGTCTGAATTATCTCTGTCAAATATTCTTACCTCTACGCCAGCAAGAGGAACTTTGCATTCTGGATTAGGTTTCCCATTAGGAAGATATCCACAAACACCAGTTTTGGCCTGATCAATAATATGCATATCAACATTTGTTATATCACCAAATGGACATCCATGCATATCTTGAGAGTTACTAATACTTACAGAATAATAGTCTGAATCAGGACGAACTGTAGTTTCAGCTGTGATGGTATTTCCTACTACCTTAAATTCATCCTGGCTAAGATTTCCCTTAACAGCAATCTTATCTCCTTGATGTTCAAATGGCGAGCCTTTCACATTAGAAACCGCAATATCTCCGCCACCAATCAAGGTAGCAACCGTCTTATAGTAGACATAACCAGAATTTATGGTTTTGAACCAATCACCGTAGTTACCGGCAATAATCTTGCCTTTACCTCTTTGTATAATCCAAGAACCCTTAGGAACAGAACTTGAAATAGAATCATCAATAATACCAGTATTAAGAGCAACATGATATTTATCGTCAGTTCCTTTTAAGATTTCTGTGCCATCTGCCAAGAAGACCTTAGCTGTGGTAACACCAGCGATATTGCTATAGAAATTTTTTATTTCAAGAACATATTCACTTGGGGTATTGATGCCCGGAGTCTCAGGACATTGATCTTCTGAATCTAATACTCCGTCTCCGTCCGTATCAGAGACAAGGGTGATGTTTTTAATAACCTCAGTTTTGTTACAATTTTTATCGTAAGCAGATTCATAAACTGTATTCAATCCTTCAGTTAAAGTTAGGTCAAAGCTAAATTTTCCATCTTCGTTGACTATAACCTCTGCAGAAGTACTTCCATTTCCGTTAACCAAAGTAACGTAGAGTAAAGAACCATCACCAGATTGATTAGTATCACAAACTTTCTTCAAGATAATTTCTGTTCCCGTATCTCTGACAACAACAGACATATCATACTCAAACATTTCAGATGCCTTTGGGTCGCCAACCATTACATAAAGTTTTTGAGCTTTAAGTAGTTTTTCTACAGAAAGTTCATTACTGTAATCTACTTTATCAATAGATATTGTAGTATTAACACTTGTTGCTCTTAATATATTAGCATTGTAATCAAACGACAGGGCTATCTTTCCATCTAGAGATTCATATTTATTATTTGATGAATTCAGAGTTATGCTTGGTTCGCAGGAAGGATTTTCAGAACACATTTCCCCAATACCAAACTCATCTTCAGCTCTACCGGTGATATTAATATCTTTTGTTCTTACTGTGATAGAACATTGTCCTTTTTCGTCAAATTCACACTGATCATTTGTGATAGTTGGTGGAGTAGTATCTGTGACCTCAGAAAAGATCATCGTGTCGTCTGGATTGGTTGTAGTTGTTACGTCAGTCCATCCCGGTATCGGATCTTGGCCAATTGTGTTAGTCATTACGCCAGTATTTTCTTCAATAGTGAAATAAAAAGTCTTGTTTTCTGTATTTGAAGGCATTAAGTAGGTCTTGATATAATAATCACCTGGAGTCAACCTAGCTGTTTTTTCCGTTCCCTGTTCAACGCTGATGGATGTATTAAACCCATTGGCATGGAATATTACTACTCTTTCAGATGATAAGCCATTAACAAACTTTTCGTTGTAACCATCAACACTAAGTGTGTCGTTCTGGTTAGTTGTAGTTTTTACACTAGTCCAGTTTGGCAAAACTGCCTGACCGGAAGTGCTTACAATCTTATAGTCAGCGTTAACAGTAAAGTGCACCACTTTGTTAGGAACATTATAAGGCATTTGGTAAGTCGTGATAACATAGTCACCAACTGGTAAGTCTAAGGTAGCACTCTGGCCAGGAGAGACTCTTGGATAAATCGTGCCACTGGCAACTGAAGAAATAGAGAGATCTTCAGTGTCTTGTAGTTGGTTTACATACACGGTCTTTGTCGCCTGCACCAATTCGTTAAATATAATTGTAGAGTCTTTAATGGTCACATAGTCAGGAGCATTAATATTAGTTAAGGTTCCATCTTGGTTGAGCTTGAAAGTGAAAAGATAAACAGATCCTGGAAGATAAACATTGTAATATCCTGGAATAAGCATCTGGTTATAGTTTGTCCCAGCATAAAGTTCTGAGCCAGCATAGTATCCTGCCCACCATCCTTGATCTTCTTTGGTTGGACCGAAAGAATAATAGTCTGAGATACGATTATTTATGAAACTTGTAGAAAAACCAACAGCAGTAACATTGTTTCCTTCAATATTAATCCAGTTTTTATTTTCCACGGGAACTATTTCAGCTACTCCATCCTTGTTGGCATCTTCAATAGTAAATCTAAATGGATCTAAAATATCATCCCCATAGAAATATGAGTGCCAAGGTATGAGACCATATTTATACCAAGAATCTGCAAAAACAGGCATGAGATTAAGAGACTGAGAACCTCCTGGGGCAATCCAATCCGTCGAAGAATAGAAACTATCAAGTGTGGTTGAGTTTTTAAGATTTACTTGAAGACCATGGATATCAAAAGTCTGATTTCCGTCATATGTTAACCATGTATGACTTGATAAAGGATCTTTACCTGAAGTATCGGTTACGGTGCAATCAGAATTAAGAGTGAAGTCAGCAATAGGTTCTGCGCCATAAGACCAAGCTACAAAAGTTGCAATTCTATAATCTCCTGGAGTCAAATTCATCGTGGCTGAGCTTTGAGGTGAAATCCAATCAGTCGTTTCAGGATTATTAACTTGTTCATTGGTAAGTTTGTTGTCATAGGTGATGGAACAGGTTGAAGGTCCTGGTGGTGTACCTACAGTAAGAGTATTGGTACCCTCGCCAGTAGCTGTTTGACCCGCAGGAAGATTTGTTTGAGTTATATTGGAGAGCAAACCATCCAAGCCAACTGTGTAATTAACTGTAAAAACATTTGCTGCACCATTTAATGCATAAGTAGCAGGCGCCATTTGCGCACTGCAAGTATTACTACCTTCAGTTCTGGCAGATAAGACACAAATCCCATAAATAAATTCATCAAGGTTGTTTACAAAATTTTCAGTATATCCTTGAATAGTGAGCGTATGAGCTTCGTTGTCAACAATAACTGGAACATTGTTTGTATTGCTGGTAATTGTGATTACTCCGGTATCTGAAATATTATAATCAATTGTAAATACATACCCCGCACTAACAATAGAATAATCGCCTGGTGTTACACTAAGATTGCAAGTATTAGTTTTTCCAGCGGGATTTGAAAGTACGCATTGACCATAAAGATAGTCAGTATCTAAGTTGTTTACAAGTGTTACTGGAAAAGTTCCAACTTCTTGGGCTTGAACTTTAATCCCCAAGATGTTCAAAATGTTTTGCAAAAAAGATTTTGAAAGCTTGCGGTGATCATATTTACCACCATTAATATTCCATTCTGGAACATTAACCTCAA
>JAHJBA010000038.1 GCA_018813625.1 Patescibacteria group bacterium
CAGCAGGAAAAGTTGATGCTGGAGAATCTCTTTTAGAAGCCATGACGAGAGAGATTCAAGAAGAAACTGGATTAGTATTGCCTTCTTCGCAACTTTCTTATTTTGGAAAAGTTTTTGTAAAATATCCTAAATATGATTTTGTTTATCATATTTATCATACAAAATTAGATCAAAAACAGAAAGTTGCTATTAACCACAAAGAGCATAAAGATTTTAGATGGATTTCTCCAGAAAACGCTTTGAATATACCTTTAATTCAAGATTTGGATGCTTGTATAAAATTATTCTATGAATTATGACGGACTGGCTCGTAACTCTGAAATTTTCCTTCGGAACGTTGCACTAAATTTCAGCCCTACAGGGAATATAACAAGGGATATGAGGTTACGAAGTCTTGCAGACTTCTCCACCCAAATTGCTCCCGTTGGTCGCAACTTCTCATATCCCCGATGTTATACGAAATTGCAAACCAGCCAAAAGAATTATAAAATCCGCCTCTTAACTAATTATTATGAAATACAATAAACTTATCAGAGATAAAATCCCTGAAATAATCAGAAGTAAGGGAGCAGTTCCAATTACACATATTGCATCTGATGAAGAATATCAGCAAAAACTAAAAGCTAAACTTCAAGAAGAAGTTGATGAATTTTTAGAAGATAATAATGAAGAAGAACTTGCTGATATTCTTGAAGTGATTTATGCATTATGTGATTTATATAATTTTGATAAAGATAAATTGGAACAGCTCCGAAAAGATAAGGCTGAAAAACGAGGCGGATTTAAAGATAAAATAATTCTTGATGAAACTAAAGAGTAGGCTGGTTTGCAACTCAAGGGGACGCTGCGCTTTCGTCGCTATCGCTCCTCAGCCCGATGTTATATGAAATTCGGCTTTTAACTTTTAAAATAATAATTTAAAATAACATTATGAACAAAACAACAAAAATCTCATTAGTTGTTATTGCTGGTTTATTAGTATTCAATGGATTAATAAACATTTCTGACAATGGAGGAGTTTTAGCCTATGACATTGCCTCCATTTTATCTGGAATTGGATTTGTTATTGTTGGTCTATCTAAGAAAGCATAAAAGCCGAACATCGCATAGTAGCGTGTATGAGGTTCAAGAAAAAGTGCGTTAATAATTTTCAAAGGTGGTACTTTTTCTTTAACCCAAATTTTTCTCCACTTTGTTCCGAAAACTTCTCTAAATCCTGATGTTATACGCAATTGTCTCTATTTATCTTTTTCAAAATATGTTTCAGGTTTTTCTTCTTGTAGTTCTTTGGCTTTATCTATAAAAAGTGTTCCGTCCAAATGGTCCGTTTCGTGCTGAAAGATTTGAGCGAGTAATCCAGAGGCACCTCGAATAATTTTTTTACCCTTTTCATCATAGGCAGTTATGGTTGCCTTTTTTGATCTATGAACTTTTCCATAAATCCAGCGTACTGAAAGGCATCCTTCTGGCACCCACTCCTTTTCTTTTGAGAGTTTTGAAATTTTAGGATTGATAAAAATCAAATCTTTTGGAATATCTTTTTTATTTGTTGGAAGTCCTTGTCCTCGTATAAAATCAATATCAAAAATTTTTCCAGAAACAACAAATATTTTAAGCGGATATCCTATTTGTGGGGCTGCTAGGGCAACGCCGTCATCTTGGCTTTTCAAAGAGTCAGACATTTCTTTTATTATTTTTTGTATTTTAGGAGTTGTGATTTCCTCTAAGGGTATTTCTTTGGCTTTTTGACGGAGCACCTTATCACTTTTTTGAACAATTTTCTTCATTTGTTTCTAAATTTCTTTTAAGTATTCCAAAAGTTTACTCAGCTTTATAGTCTCTTGAGACCTGTTTGACATGTTTCTTACAATAACAGTTCCATCTAGGGCTTCTTTTTGTCCAAAGATAATGGTGTACGGTATGGCTAACTTTTCGGCAATGGCAAGTTGTGTGCCCAAGCTGTCTTTTGAAAGTGATTGGGCTATAGGAATACGTGCTTTTCTAAGTATTTCTATCACATTCAGGCTTTTTAGTTTTGCATCAGTTCCGAGCTGAATAAAATAAATTTTCGGTTTTTTAATTATTCTAGGTGAAAGTTTTTTATACCAAGGAGATGAAACTACACGATCTACTCCCATTGAAAATCCTACTGCTGGAACATCTTTTTTCCCTCCAAGTTGGCGTGCCAAATAGTCATAGCGTCCGCCACCGGCAACTTGTACAGGTGATCCACCTTCTTCTAGGCTTTCCGTATATACTTCAAAAACAGTACGGGTATAATATGAAAGTCCTCGGACAAGATTCTTGTTTATATTATACGGGATATCCATTTCTTCTAAATATTCTAGTACTTCCTTAAAATGTTTTTTGCAGGAAGGACAAAGGAAGCTCACTGAGTCCGGTGCATTTTCATTTATTTCTTTTGTTTTCTCCTCTTTTGAATCTAAAATACGTAGGGGATTTATTTTCAATCTTTCACGATCTATGGACGGTAAGTTATTTAAATGTTTTTTGTAATAACTAGTAAGTTCTTTTATGTATGTATTTCGACATTCTTTATCTCCGATTGAATTTATGTCAACGGAAAGATTTTCTGCCCCAGCTTCTTCTAATATATTCATACCGACTTTAATTACAAGTGCATCCATAATGCTTTTGTCGCTTCCCAGAGAATCTAGATCAAATTGCCAAAATTGCCTATAGCGTCCCTGTTGTGGTTTGTCATGTCTAAAAGTTGGACCATATTGATAAAACATAACTGGCTGAGGCAGTGTCTGCATTCCATGTTGAATATAAGCACGCATTAGCGACGCTGTGTGTTCTGGTCTAAGCGCAAGACGATCTCCACCTTTTGTTTTTAATGTATATATTTCTTTATCTATTATGTCTGTGCCTTGTCCTATACCAGAGGTAAAAATTTCTTCATGTTCTAGTATTGGTGTATCAATTGGTTTAAAACCATAATATACCGCTATTTCTTGGGCCTTTTCAAAAAATCCTTGAAATTTATAGTATTCCTCGTCCATAATATCCCTCATTCCTTTTGGGGATGAAAGATCCTTGATTTTATTTTTTATGTTTCCTTTTGTGTTTTTTGTTTTACTCATTTTTAGCTTTGCTTTTTGAGAGCACCATTAACCTATAATTTAATTTACTTTAAACTACCCGGCAGAATACTTATTTTATCTATCGGTAATAGTCGCAGAAATGCTTTTCCTACTAAAAGTTTTTTTGGTACGGGACCCCAATATCTCGAATCCGAACTAGCGGATCTATTGTCACCCATTACAAAATATTCATCACCCTTAAGTTCACAATGCATATTATTGTTTGCATTATTTTTTATATAAGACTGATCTAGGGTGAATCCATCTGGATTTTTTTCATTGATTATAGTGACATTACCCCCCTTTATATCAACTGTTTCATTAGGCAATCCTATTATTCTCTTGATGAAGAATTTTTTTGTGTCGTTAGGATATCTAAAAATAATAACATCATTTCTAGCGGGATCTTTTAGTCTGTAGGATATTTCATCCACGATTAAATATTCTCCATTTTCAAAAGTAGGAACCATTGAAGAACCAGACACTATAAATGGCTGTGCTATAAATACCCTTATGGGTATAACGATAACCAATGCAAGTATGGCAAATTTAAACAACTCCCAAAAAGCCTGCCAATAGCTTTCTTTTTTTCCGAGTTTTTTTATTTCTTCTAATTCTTCTTTCGACTTATATACCTTATCTTCGTCAGTATAAATTCCCATAAATATTTTTTAGTTTTTAAATAAATCTTGCTATTTACAGTAGAGGACTTACTGCTACATTCTACCACAAAAAACTCTTGACACAACATGGATATATGTTTGGCAATTAAAAATTACAAATTAGGAATTATTAATTTTGCTATAATACGAACATGAAGCTTGTTGTTGGCTTAGGTAACCCAGGAAAAGAATATGAAAATACCAGACATAATACAGGGCGTATTATGGTTGGATTGATTGAAAAAAAACTAGATGGCATCAAGATTAAATTCATTACACCAGAGAATTTTATGAATAATTCCGGCAAGGCAGTTGCACCTCTGGTTAAATCAAAGAAGGACCTAAAAGACCTTATTGTGATTTATGACGATATTGATTTGCCTCTTGGGAGGATGAAAATTTCTTTTAACAGATCTTCAGGAGGGCACAATGGATTAAACTCTATTATAAAAGCCTTAAAATCCGAAGAATTTTTGAGAATAAGAATAGGAATAGCGCCTTCGACTCCTTCTGGAAAAATAAAAAAACCGAAAGGGGAGAAAGCCATACTGAATTTTTTATTAGGCGAATTTAAAAAGAACGAACTTGAAATACTTAAAAAACTTTCAAAAAAGGTTGCTGGGGCGGTGGAGATGATTTTTACTGAAAGCAAAGAAAAGGCAATGAGTTTGTATAACTAAACTTCCTTTGCTCCTTCTATGATGATGCTTTTTTCGCCATTGCGAAGGGAAACTTTACCGGTAACAGCAACGCATTTTTCTGGCACAAAAAGATCAACTGATGTCGTGAAAAGTTTTGGGAATACGACTGCCTCTATAGAGTCTGTTAGATCAGCAATTTTTATGAATGCCATGCGTTCGTTATTTTTTGTAATTACTTGCCTTGAGCTTTCAATAATACCTGCAATAGTTACAGACATACCATTTCCAAATTCTTCTTTTATCCTTTTTATATTTATTTCCCTTTTTTCCAATTTATCACGTAATCTATCAAGAGGGTGTCCTGAAATGTAAAGTCCAAGCAGTTCCTTTTCCCAAAGTAATTTTTCTGCCTGGGATGCTTCTGGTGCAGTTTTTAATTTAAAGGATGGTAGTTGAATTTCCGATATTCCTCCAAAGAGGGAAGCTTGGTTAGAAGATTGTTTAGAAGATTCACGATTATATTCGAGCATGTCCTCAAGATTGAATAGGAGTGATCCTCTCTCTCCAAGTTGATCCATACTTCCGGACTTAATCAGCGCTTCCATGGATTTTTTGTTTAGATTTTTATGTTTAATTCTATCTAGAAAGTCAGTTATCGATTTATATTTTCCATTTTTTTTGCGTTCTTCGATTATTGCGTCGGCAATATCAGTACCAAGATTTTTTATCGTATAAAGTCCGAATCTGATTTCCTTGCTCACATCATTCTCTCTGATGACCGTAAATCCCCCATAACTTTCGTTGATATTCGGCGGAAGAACAGGAATTTTCATATTTTTGCATTCATTAATTATCACGGCTATTTTTTCCACATCGCCTGATTCTGCAGTAAGTATAGCGGTCATATATTCAATGGGATAATGTGCTTTCATATATGCTGTTTGGTAGGCGACCTTTCCATAACTTGCGGCATGGGCCTTATTAAAGCCGTAGGCCTGAAATGGTTCGAAGAGTTTCCAAAGTTTTTCAGCAAATTCCGGTGTTTGTCCATTGTTTACGATTCCTTTGGTGAATTTTTCATATTGAGCGGCCATTTCTGCAGGGATTTTTTTGCCAACGGCCTTTCGGAATTTGTCTGCTTCTTCCCAGTTATATCCTGCCATTTCAAGTGCACAGAAAAGTAAGTCATCCTGGTAGACTATCAATCCATAGGATTCCTTTAAAAAATTTTTCATCCGTGGGTCAAGATATCTTATAAGCTCAGGATTATGTTTGCGTTTTATATATTCAGGGATTATTTCCATTGGTCCAGGACGATATAATGCCACCATTGCATTTATGTCATGTATAGATGTTGGTTTAAGTTCTTTCAAGAATCTCGTCATACCTGAACCATTGAGTTGAAATAATCCTTCTGTTTGTCCACTAGCAAGGAGTTCGAAAGTTTTTTTATCGTCAAGCGGAATACGTTCAATATCTATATCTACTCCATAAAATCTTTTTGCCAATTTTATGGCGTCTCCCAATATCGCTAAATTTCTGATTCCAAGAAAATCGAACTTCAATAAACCGGCTTCCTCGATGCTGTACATATCATATTGGGTAATGACTTTTCCACCCTTTGGGTCAAGCTGTACCGGGGTGTATTCGTAAAGTGGTTTTGGAGCGATGACGACTCCTGCTGCGTGTACAGAAATATGTCTGACACATCCTTCTAACTTCTTAGCAAGATCTATTATTTCTTTTGTGTCTTTCTCTTTTTCGTACGCTTCTTTTAATTCTGGTACTATTTCCATCGCATGATCTATTGTCATAGGCATTCCCTGTGAACCAAGTGGAATCATTTTGGAAATTCTGTCGCCGACTGCATAAGGGTAGGCAAGTGCTCTAGCTACATCTCTTACTGCTCCCCGCGCCATCATGGTTCCAAAAGTTCCAATTTGCGCCACCTTGTCTTCTCCGTATTTTCTTTTTGCATACTCGATCATTTCATCACGTCTATTATCTGCTATATCTAGGTCTATGTCTGGTGGACTTGGACGGTATGGATTAAGAAAACGCTCGAAGGGAAGTTTATACTCTATTGGATTTACCGTCGTTATCCCGATTAAATATGAAACCATGGACCCAGAAGCTGAACCTCTGGTCGTGGTTAGAATTCCGTTGCTCTTTGCAAATTTAATTAAATCGGAGGCAACTAAAAAATATTTTGAATATCCCTTGTTCTTTATAATGGTGAGCTCATATTCTATGCGATCTTCTATTTGTTTTGTTTTTTCTATTCCATGTTTTTTTAATCCTAAATAGGCAAGTTCGGTCAGTTTTGTGTCTGGGTCTGTTCCATCTTCAATTTTATAATCAGGAAATACCCACTTTCCAAGCTCAAGTTCGACATTGCACATGTCTGCAATTCTCAAAGTATTTTCAACTGCCTCGGGGATGTCCTGGAAAAGTTCAAATGCCTTTTCGGGGCTAATGAAGGAATAATCGTCCTCGCCAAAGGAAAATTTATTATCATCTCTTATGTCGGCGTTGGTTTGAATTGCGAGGAGTGTTTCATGGGCCCTACTGTCATCTTCGCAAGGGTAGTGAGAGTCGACAGTTGCCACTACTGGTATATTAAATTTCTTTGCCATTTTAATAATTCCCTTACGAACTTCTTCATCGCCTGGAACTTTTTCGTGTTTCATTATTTCCAGAAAGTAATTTTCTTTGCCAAAAATTTCCTGATGCTCTTTTATTATTTGTTCTGCTTTTTTTTCATCCTTGTTTGCTATTGCACGAGCTAGTTCACCTGCAGGACACCCAGAGAGTGCAATGATTCCACTGGAATATTTTTGCAATATTTCCTTATCCATTCTCGGTTTATAATAAAATCCTTCCAAGTTTGAAATAGAAACAAGTCGGATCAAGTTTTTATATCCTTCTATGTTTTTTGCAAGCAGGGTCAGATGATAGCGTTTGTTGTCTATATTTGGTTCTTTGTCTATCCTGGAACGCTCAGCAATGTATGCTTCCACTCCTATGATAGGTTTGACACCTTCCTTTTTTGCGAGTTTGAAAAATTCGATTGTGCCATACATATTGCCGTGATCAGTCAAAGCAACAGCAGGCATATTGTATTTTTTGGCAAGGGCAATCAAATTTTCAAGTTTAGAAAGTCCATCAAGCAGGGAATAGTGCGAATGAGTATGCAAATGGACAAATTTTTTTTCCATTCATAGAATATATCATATTTTTCTAAAAAAACCTGCCTACTGGCAGGCAGGCTTATAATATAAGGACATTTTTTAAGTCATTTGAAAAGACTTGACTATTTTCCTTATATGTGTATAATTAGGGCAAATCTAGTTTTTTTGTCAAACCTAATAAAAAATAAAATGAAGAGAAACATGCTTCTGGCCATGGCTGTTGCCATAATTGCCAGCCTCTTAGTGCCGGAGGTATCGGTGGCACAAAGAAACACTAAAGGGGACCATTTTTATGCGCTGGGAGGTGTCTATGCGGTATATAATGCCGCTGGCAAGAACAGTTGCTCAAATTCCCCGGCCTTGTCTTTTGAAGTAGGATATACGCCAATCATGAGCAAAGAGGGAAACCTCATGGCCGGCATCAGGATGAGACCCTTAACGCCCTATTCTCCGGTTACAAAAGATTCTTCCTGGGTCATAGATCCACCAGACTCTTTGGGCCTGGGTCACTGGAAAAAATTCTACCATAAAAGTGCCACACTCCTTATGACTGTTGGTGCTACGGGAGGCAAAGAGACTGGCCTCGGCGGTGGAATAAATACTGGAATAGGATTGTCTTTTCTGGAGATAAAAGATGTCCTCTATACCTGTGCGGTGTGGGACTTCTCTTTACAGGGGGAATATAATTTCACCAAGAAATATGGTGTCTTTGTAAACCTAACCTATTCTTATCTCTGGAGCCAGAACAGGTTGGGCAAGGATGGAATGGCCGTCCTCTGCGGAGGAGGGTTTAAGATGAAATTCTGACAAAAATAAATGAAAGGTTGCACTTTGTGCAACCTTTTTTATTTTTTAATTTGTTGATAAATAAGTAGCAACTATTGCTGCAGTTTCTGCGCGAAGAGTTAAATTTCCTAAAGAATATATTTTGAAGTCCGCATCGCGGGCCACGCCAGAGGACGGGTAAACTTTTTTTATTTCTTCTTCTGTCCATCCGCCTTCGGGTCCGATGAAGAGATTTTGCGGAGAATTGTCTTCTAAAAAACGCGCATATTTGCCTGCTGGCAAATTGCTATGCTCGGCTCGCCAGCCTGCGCAATGTTTTTTATAAAACAATTCTCCGCTAATATCGAATAAAATATTCAGATTATTTTTATCAACTATTTTCAAACTTTTTTCGAAAGAAATCGGCTCTAAAATTTCCGGGACAGTACCACGTCCGGATTGTTCTGAGGCTTCTTTGGCAATTTTTTGCAGGCGTCCTAGATTGAGTCCGGTTTTTATGGTTCGAGAAGTAATAATTGGGACTATTTTTGATACTCCACATTCTGTCGCTTTTTGTACAACAAGTTCAAAATTTTCTTTTTTTAATACCGCACAAAATAGTGTGGTTTTTTTATTTTCTTCTACTTTTTCTATTCTTTCTATTCCAACTAAAACAGTCCCTTTTCCTATACTTTTTACTTTTCCAAATCCGACTGTTCCTTTACCGTCACCTAACTCTATTTTTTCGCCAACTTCAAATTTGAGCACTTTAATAATTTGATACGCGATATCATCACTTATTTCAAGTTCTTTCTTAGACAGGTCAAAATTGTCTATAAATCTGTGGATTTTCATCCCATTAAAAAATTTAATTAATAAATATTATTATGACTACTTATTCCGTTGATTTTTTAACGGGACAAGTACCATTATCCTATCATATTTTTGCATATTTCTTGTCCCGTATAAAAATTAGCTAACATAAAATATAGACATAAATCTGTTTTTTAATTTTTATATGGGATGCTATAATGTGTTTACTATGGCTAATAAAAAACTTAAAGTTGGTATTAATGGTTTGGGGCGTATTGGAAGAGCATTTTTAAAAATTACATGGGACAGGCCGGAGATTGAAATAGTGGCAGTAAATGATCTCGGCGATGTCGCCAATATGGCGTACCTTTTGAAATACGATACTGTTTATAGAACTTGGGATCATCCCGTGCGAGTTGAAAACTCTAACGGGACAAGTGAACAGTATATTGTGATTGATGATAAGAAGGTAAAAGTTTTAGCTGAAAAAGATCCAAGCCTGCTTCCTTGGAAAGATTTGGGAGTGGATGTGGTTGTGGAATCAACTGGATTTTTCACTACTTATGACAAAGCGAATGCGCATATCAAAGCAGGCGCGAAAAAGGTTGTAATTTCTGCGCCGGCAAAGGAAGGCGACGGGACGGTAAACGGGGAGACTATATTACTTTCGATAAATGAAGAAAAATTTGGAACTTGCGATGTGACATCTAATGCTTCTTGCACGACAAATGCTGCTAGTCCTTTAATCTCGATTTTACACGAGGCTTTGGGAGTAGAAAAAGCAATTTTGAATACAGTGCACGGATATACCGCTTCGCAGGGAATTGTCGATGGACCGAATAAAAAAGATTTTCGTGAGGGGAGAGCTGCAGCGCAAAATATCGTGCCATCTTCAACTGGAGCGGCTATTGCTGTCACGAAAGCGTTTCCAGAACTTGAAGGGCTTTTTGACGGCATATCAATGCGCGTGCCGGTAGTGGCTGGATCAATTGTTGATATCACATTTATTTCTAAGAAAGAAACTACAGCCGAAGAAGTAAATAAAATTCTTAAAAAAGCCTCGCAAGACAAAAAGTGGGATAAAATTTTTACCGTGACTGAAGAAGAACTCGTTTCTTCCGATATTTTAGGCGAGTCTCATGCTTGTATCGCTGATCTGAAAATGACGCGCGTCGTCGGAGGAAATTTGGTAAAAGTAATGGGCTGGTATGACAATGAAATGGGGTACACCTATACATTAGTAGATCATGTGATTAAGACAGGGAATACAATAAAATAATTTTTATGAAAATATATATTGGAAGTGATCATGCAGGATATGAATTGAAGGAAAAGCTCGCGCTTTATTTTAAGGAACTTGGGCTCGGTTATGAGGTGGAAGATTTGGGCGCCTTTAATTATATCGAGGATGACGATTATCCTGATTTCATAAAGCCTGTGGCAGAAGCTGTCGCAAAAGATAAGGGAAGTTTTGGAATTATTCTCGGAGGTTCGGGGCAGGGAGAAGCAATGTGCGCAAATAGAATAAAGGGAGTTAGGGCGGCAGTTTTTTATGGACAGGAGGAAATGAAGGAAAAAAATAGTAAAGATTCTGAAACTTTTGGAATAATCAAACTTGCGCGCGAGCATAATGACGCAAATATTTTATCCATTGGCGCGCGTTTTGTGACAGAAGATGAAGCGAAGTTTGCCTGCGAACTTTTTCTTTCTACTAAATTCTCAGGTGGAGAGAAGCACATTAGGAGAATAAACAAATTCTAATGATTGAAGTTATCCCAGCGGTGCTGGCAAAAAATTATGAAGAGATGAAAGATAGCATAGCGCTTGTGCGAGGCATTTGTCCTATCGTGCAGATAGATCTTTGTGATGGATCTTTTGTACCGTCTAAAACTTGGCCTTTTTCTACCGGTGGAGCCAATGATATTTATTTTCAAAGAATTATAAATGAACAAGAGGGCATGCCTTTTTGGGAAGATATTGATTTTGAACTTGATTTGATGGTTGCCGATGCAGTGGAAAATTTTGATGTTTATACCAAACTTGGACCAAAAAGAATTGTTTTTCATATTGAGGCGGTGGGTGATTTAAATGAATTTAAAAATTTTGTTGAAGGAATGGATGTGTATATTAGAGATTCTATTCAGATTGGAATTGCAATAAATAATACAACACCAGTCGAGCAAGTTTTTTCTTTAGTGAATAATCTAGATTTTGTGCAAGTGATGGGCATAGAAAAGATTGGTTTTCAGGGACAGCCATTTGATGAAAGAGCGCTGGGTCATATAAAAATTTTGAAAGAAAAATATCCGGATTTAATTATTTCAGTTGATGGTGGAGTAAATTTTGAGAGTGCGCCTCAAATAATCGAGGCCGGTGCCAGTCGTCTCGTTGCTGGATCATTAATTCTAAAATCTAATGATATAAGAGAAACTATTAGTGAATTGGAATCTATGTAAAGTAGATTATTATTTTATACTGCACGGATATTTTTCTGCTGAAAAATTCCTCGTGCTCGCGCCGTCGCGCTCCCAAGGCAGTCTAAAACAATAATCTACTTTTTTATTTATCTCTTTTATCATATAATTAGAACAATGTATCTCACTGAAGAAAAAATTGAAAAGCTTGAAAAGAAGGCGAATGATATTCGACAGAGCATTATTGAAATGCTTGTGGAAGCGGGGAGCGGGCATACTGCCGGATCGCTTGGCATGGCGGACATTTTTACCCTTTTTTATTTTCATGCTTTGAAACACAATCCGAAAAATCCCTCTTGGGAAGATCGCGATAGATTAGTTTTATCAAATGGCCATATTTGTCCAGTGCTTTATGCCACCATGGCACATTCTGGATATTTCCCAATTGAAGAATTAAAAACACTACGCAAGGCGGGTACGCGTCTTCAGGGTCATCCCCATAGGGAATATTTACCTTTTATTGAAAATTCTTCTGGGCCTCTTGGTGAAGGACTTTCGCAAGCTGTTGGCATGGCGCTTGCTGATAAATTAGATGGAAAAGAAAATGATAGATTTATTTATTGTTTTATGTCTGACGGGGAATTGGACGAGGGAAATACTTGGGAGGGAATGATGCTCGCCGGAAAACATAAATTAAGAAATTTAATTGCAATCGTTGATAGAAATAATATTCAGTTAAGTGGAAATACGGAAGACATTATGCCGTTGGAGTCATTAGTAGGTAAGTGGCGTGCTTTTAACTGGCATGTTATAGAAGTTTCTGGTCATAATTTTCACGCATTAAATGAAGCGATTGAGGAAGCGCAATCTATTGCAGAAAAACCGACTGTTATTATCGCAAATACTATTCCTGGTAAAGGAGTGAAAGAATTTGAAAGAGATTTTCATTGGCATGGTAAAGCGCCAACAAAAAAGGAAGGCGAGATGGCATTAAAAGAATTAAAAATAAATAGACCCGAATAATTTTATGTTGAATCCAGAATTAATCCCGAACGAAAGCCTACAGCTTCATACGGGACAAGAATTAAATCTAAATGCTTAACCCACAATTAAAACTTAATACCAAATTATTCAGCCAAGATGTCGAGCTGGAACCGATACGAAAAGGTTTTGGGCAGGGACTTTTGGAGGCCGGCGAGAAGGACAAGAATGTCGTAGCGCTTTGTGCTGATTTAAAGGACAGTACTTATGTGAATATGTTTGCGGAAAAATTTCCTGAAAGATTTGTAGAAGTTGGTGTAGCTGAACAAAACTTGGTGACCGTTGCAAGTGGGATGTCGGCTATGGGTAAAATTCCTTTCTGTGGTTCTTATGCTATTTTTTCTCCAGGAAGAAATTGGGAACAAATCAGAACTACGATTGCCTATAATGATAGGAAAGTTGTGATAGCAGGAAGTCATACTGGTGTTTCTGTTGGTCCTGATGGGGGATCTCATCAAGCTCTTGAAGATATTGCTTTAATGAGGGTTATGCCGAACATGGATGTTGTTTCGCCGTGCGACGCAATCGAAGCTAAAAAGGCAACACTTGCTTTGGCAAAAACGAAGGGACCTGCATATATTCGTCTTGTACGAGAAAAAACTCCTGTAATTACTACGGAAGAAACTCCATTTGAAATTGGTAAAGCACAAGTTTTTTGGATGCCAGATGTTGGTCTTGCCCAAGTTGGAATCATTGCTACAGGTGGACTGGTTTACCGTGCTCTGTTAGCTGCGAAAGAACTAGAAGCAGAAGGAATAAAAACAAAAGTTATGAATTTGTGTTCAATAAAACCCATTGATGAAAATGCCATCTTAAAATTAGCAAAAGAGACAAAATCATTGGTGACAGTGGAAGAGCACCAAATAGCTGGGGGAATGGGAAGTGCTGTGGCAGAAGTCGTCGCACGAAATTTTCCTGTGCCAATAGAGTTCATCGGAGTAAAAGATAAATTTGGTCAATCAGGAACCCCTGATGAATTGATAGAACATTATGGTATAGGCAAAGACTCAATAAAAGAAGTAGTTAAAAAAGTTCTAGCTAGAAAATAAAAAGTAGGTTTTAAAAACGCGTATAAAAATCTGCTGATTTTTTACTATGCTCGGCCCGTCGGCCTGCGCAATGTTTTTAAAACCTACTTTTTATTTTAATTTATTTTAGTTATTTTATAATTTTCCGGTGCGTTTTTTAGATATTCTTCAAGTTTTTCTCGTGAGAGCAATCCTTTTTGTGCTCCGACATATTGCAAAACAGACATGGAATTTATTGGTCCCCATGCCAAGGCCTCAGGAATAGTTTTACCTAAAGCAAGGGCTGTGGTGAAAGTAGATGAAAAAGCATCTCCTGCACCGGTGCGATCTACGGGTGGAGCCATGTCCGGATATACAGGCGTGAAGTAGATATCTTTTCCATCAGAAGCATATGCACCGTTTGGTCCATCGCTGATTGAAACTATTTTAGGACCAAGATCATGGAGCCCCTTCATTAATGTTTTTATATCTTTACTCTGAATGTTTAAAATTCTTTCTGCTTCTTCGAGATTACAAAAGAAAGCTTCTGTGTTTTTATAAATATCTTTTAATTTTTCTTTGCCTAAGCTTATTTGGAAAGTTCCCGGCTGGAAAGCGAGTTTTGTTTCTGGATGATTTTTTAAATATTCCGCAATTTCTAAATGATATGGCAGGGAACTGTCCGCAAGGGAACTCAAATAGATCCAATCTACTTTTGGTAATTCCAGGAGCTTGTAATCAAAGTTAGTATGTTTAATCAATATAGTACGCTCAACCCCGTACCAAAGTACGTAATGATAATTTGTGATTTTCCCTTTTTCTATTTGGGCAAAATCGATGTTTACTCCGTCGTTGATTAGTGATTTCAGACATTCTTCTCCGTTTGTATCATCTCCAATATTTGTCAAAGCAGCGGAGGCAAGTCCAAGTCGCGCGGCAGCTACGGCGGCATTAGGACTATTTCCAACGGCACGAACTATTTCCACCGATTCATATGGTACTTTGTCCCCGAAGCGAAGGCATAACTCCGAACTTTCGGGATTGTCTATCCCTTTGTGGACATGTGCGTCTTTTAATTTTATGAAAGCATCCGTGGTAATATCCCCAATCGCCAAAAAATCTATTTTTTTCATAAGAATATTATACTACACAGCTTAAAAAAAATGTTAAGTTTAGATATTGACATTAAATTAATTATATGATAATGTAAGATTACAGTAATCCACAGGTTTTTAACTTTTGAGCTTACTTTTTAATTGTTTTATTATTTAGATAATGTCACAATAAAAATATTATGACGACACTTAATTTAAGAAAAGAAAAAAAAGAAGAGAAAATTTTTTTACAAGTAAAAACAAAAAAAATAAATTGGTCTAGAAATGGCGTATTAAGTTTATTTTTACTTTTAGCTATTTGTTTTTCTACTGTTGGGGTTGTGCGCGCCGTTGCTCCACCAGATCCAGGACATGATTGGGTTGAAATTGTTAATGCTCCGATAGCAGACGGTACAATTGTTGCTGATGGATTGCTTTCGCAAGCAGACTGGAATACATTTAACAACAAAGAAAATGCTGTAACTTCTGGATTGGCCACAGAATATTATAGGGGAGATAAAACTTGGGCGACACTAGATACTTCAGTAGTTTTTGAAAATGGAAATTTGTATTATACTACAGCGCGAGCAAATACTGATTTTGACACTAGACTTGCAACAAAAACAACTACTAATTTAACTGAAGGCACGAATCTTTACTTTACCAATGCCCGTGCTGATGCTCGTGTTAACTCAGCTCTTTTGACTTGGGCTGGTACTTCTAATTTAACGACCCTTGGTACCATCACGACAGGCGCTTGGAACGCAACTCCAATTAATGATACCTATATTACTTCAGCTACAATTTGGAATGCTAAGGAGAATGCTCTTTCTTTCAATGCGCCATTTTCTCGTGTTGGCAATACCATTTCGCTCGCTCAAGCTGACGGCTCAACTGATGGATATCTTTCGCAGGCAGATTGGAATACTTTTAATTCTAAACAGGATACCATTACGCTTGGTACATCAGCTCAATATATGAAAGGCGATCTTTCTCTCGGCGATTTTGATACTGATGTTGACGCACGCATTGCGACTGCGAGTGGCTCAAGCATAGCCTCGCTTGATGGTTCCGGAAAAGTTCCAGTTTCTCAATTACCAGCTTTGGCTATTACTGATACTTATGTAGCTGCTGATGAATTAAGCATGCTTGCTTTGACGGCAGAAACAGGTGATGTGGCAGTGCGCACAGATTTAAATAAAAGTTTTATTTTAGCCGTTGATGATCCGACGATATTGGCAAATTGGCAAGAACTACTTACGCCAACTGACACTGTTCTATCGATAAATGGAAAGACTGGGGCTGTTACTCTTGATACATCAGATATTTCTGATCTTCCAACCTGGACAGGGTCAGCGGGTATTACTACTTTAGGTACAATTATTTCTGGTATTTGGAACGGAACTCCGATTGACCTTAGTACCTATGCGACTGGTGATTTACCGGTAGCAAATTTGGCTGGCGGTGTTGGAGCTTCTGCTTCAACATTTTGGAGAGGTGATGGTACTTGGGCTGCGCCAGCTTCTAATTCTGTTACTGTTCAGTCAATAGCTGCGACAGCTATAAGTAACGTGGCGGATACAACTTTATTGACAGCTCCAGCGATAACTCTAGTCGGGCAACCAGTTAAAATTTTTGTTTCAATGCAATTAGAAAATACTGCTGGTTCTGCTAGGGATGTTACCTTCAAACTCTTCAGGGATGGAGTGGAGGTTTCGGCTACAGACAGATACATAGAAAAATTAGTTCCAGCGGATGATAATGTGACAAGGAACTTTCATTTTTATGATACGCCAGGTGCAGGAACATTTACTTATTCTGTTATGGCTATAGCTGATAATACAGGTATAAATGTAGTTTCTAATTCTCGCCTGACTGTATCTGAATAGGAATTTTAAATTTATGAAAAACTTCTCAAAAATTATCTTAATAGGACTGCTCATTTTTTGCGCTACGCCAGTTTTTGCTAGTAGTTTTTCTTGTTATGTTGCAACCTCGCCTTCTTCATCTTCTGATATTAAACTTCTAGAAATGACAAATATTTCTAATGCCCATGCGGGATTGCCAGGTTCAGGATATTCCTATGCGGTTTATTGTTCTGGAGTTTCAGGACTTAGTAATTCTTGTTCTGGAAATTTTGAAACAGTAGTTAAATTATCTGGTACATCTAATGCTCATGTTCGGCAGGGTGATCAGGCGGACTATCCTGGCTCCAATAATGTTTGTTTATCTTTGCCAGATAAGGGAACGATTAGTGTTGGTTATCAATTAAACGACTGCACTGGTTTTGACGAAACGATTGCTTCTATGAGTGCTTTTCCGACGAATGCGCATATTGGAGATGAAAATGCTTATGTAAATAAAATTTGCGCTTCGGCCAGCATGCCTAGAACTTCTTCTGGAGGAAAGATTTCATGGCTGTCATCAATCTTTGGTGGTAAAAAATCGGATTCTGATTCTTCAGCTCCCGTCGTTGCCCCTTCTGAAAATATCTCTACTTCTACAGAAAACACAGGACTTTTAAGAAGGATATTTAGTAAAAATAAAACGGAAAATAATATTGCAACAAAAGAGATAATTACAAGTGATTTGGAAGATACCACTACTGGAAAAGGCATAGAGATAGCTTCAAATTATGATATGGGAGAAATCCAAGAGCGGGTAGACGATAGCAATTCTTTTTTAGCTAACGCTTTTTTGGGTTTTGGAAATTTTTTGTTTGAGAATCCTTTTAAATCAGCACTTTTGGCACTTTCTCTTGGAGTCTTTCTTTCCTTATTGTATAAAATTTTTGCTAGGAAGAAACGTATTTAATGAAAATTTTTAAATACGGTATAATTCTTTGATGAATAAAAAAATAATTTTAATTTTGGCGGTTACCGTTTTCTTTTTTGGGTTTCGTTTAGTAAGTGCAGAAGTAATTATAAATGAAGTTCAAATTGCTGGCAGTACAGTCAATGATGAGTTTATAGAACTTTATAATTCTAGTGGTTCAAGTGTTGATCTAACAGGTTTTTATATTAAGAAAAAAACTTCTAGTGGTAATGAAAGCAACTTTGTTGTTTCAAGCAGATTCGAAGGTCTGTCTATTTCCGGTGGAGATTATTTATTATTAGCGAGGGAAAATAATTATACAGGAACTGTTTCCCCTGACATTCTTTGGCCATCTTCGTACAGTCTTGCTAGTAATAATTCTCTAATATTATACAGGGGAGGCGAAACAGATGCGGATGAAGTCGCTTGGCAAGAAATAGAAGAAGGTAAAAGCACTCAAAAAACTTCAAGTGGTTGGGTTGTTGCTTTGCCGACACCTAGGGCGCAAAACTCAAATTCTGGGGATAGTGGTAGTGGGGAAGAAGAGAGCGATGATGTTGATGATGAAGATTCTTCTTCTGAGTCTGGAACTGAATATGAAGAGACAGCGCCAACGCTAAAAACAAAAATTTTGACTAAGACTCTCGCTTTTGTTGGACAGCCAGTTGAGTTTTCACTCGATGTTAAATATGGAGATCTTACTTATGCCACTGGAAAATATTTTTGGAATTTTGGCGATGGAGATTCTAAGGAAATTATAAATCAGTCTGGGGGAATTTATCACACTTATTTTTATCCCGGGGAGTATGTCATTTCGTCGGAATATTATCGAAGCCATTCTTCTAGGATTCCAGACACTATAAGTAAATTTACAATTAAAGTGATGCCTCTTACCGTTTCAATTTCAAAAGTGGGTGATGCAAAAGATTTTTTTGTAGAACTTACAAACAATTCTGCTTATGAGATGGATATTTCATATTGGAAATTAGCAACAAATATAAAAACTTTTATCTTTCCCAAAAATACTTTAATTGCACCCAAAAAACAGATGACCATTTCAAGTAAAATTACAGGCTTTGTGCTAGGTGATGAAAAAAATTTAAAACTTATTTCTTCTGCCGGCGATGTCGTTTCTGTTTACGGTGTTCCTGTCATTCCGATCGAGGCTTCTGTTCGAACTTCATCTCAGGTATCATTAAAAACTTCTATGACAGTAGGCAAGATTGAGAATCAAGAGGAAGTAGAAGATAAAATACAAGAAAATTCTCAAATTTCCGGCGATGATTTATCTGCCTCTGTTTCCAATAGCGACATTGGCGACGATGATAGTTCAAGTAGTTACTTATTTTTTGGAGGTTTGGCACTTTTTTTAATTATTTTATGTGGGGCAGTATATTTTCTCCGAAAAAATAGCTTATCAATAAGCACGACAGAGGGGGATGATTTTGAGATTATTGATGAGTAGTTTTTATGATATAATTACCATATGTTCAAAAATTTTTTATTAAAAAAGATGCTCAGGGCACAGGGTGTGCCAGAAGCTCAGATAGATGTACTTATAAAGATGATGGAGAAAAATCCTCAGCTTTTTAAGGATATAGCCCTTGAAATAAAGGAAAAAACGAAGAATGGCGTGGATCAGATGACTGCTTCGATGGAAGTGATGAAAAAATATGAAGATGAATTAAAAAAACTAGCGTAAGAGCGCTTTGTTCTTTTTTTATTTATCCACATTTTTCTTTACATCAAATTCTTATCTTGTTAAAATATATATAACATACATGGGTGTATGTTGTTAAGGAGAATTTTGGGAGTTGAGCCCCAAAAAAAGTTCGCTTTGAGTGAAAAAATCACTTCTATTTGAATGTTTAAATTTTTTAATAACCTAATATCAAATAAATCTTTATTATTAAATCCGTCTAGGGCGGGAATTTTGCGTATGAGTAAAAAAACATTTTTAAAATTATTGACTTTATTTTTAGTTTTTTCTAGCTTAATTCTAGTAGCGGAAGCGACAACGGAAACTTTTAATAGTTCAACAACTTGGGTAGCACCAGCTGGAGTGACTTCGGTAACGGCTGAAGTTTGGGGTGCGGGCGGTGGTGGTGCGGGAGAAAATGCAAATTGGGATGGTGGACAATCTGGTGGCGGTGGAGGAGCATATTCAAAAAAAATAAATATAGCAGTTACTCCAGGTAATAGTTACACAGTTGTCGTTGGTACTGGCGGAGCAGGAGGAGTTGGAGGAGGCACAGAAACTGGTGGAACGGGAGGAGATTCTTGGTTTTGTAATTCAACAAGTAATTGCGCAACGATCAATGGTTCGGCAGTGCAAGCTGGTGCGAAAGGTGGTACTGGTGGAAGTCAAAATACTAATAATGGTATAGGTGGAGCATCAGCTTCGGGTTTTGGTGATACAAAATATAGTGGTGGTAACGGTGGTGAAGGTGGTGCGTCTGGAACAGGTTCTGGTGGCGGCGGCGGTGCCGCAGGTAGTACAGCAAATGGAGGAAATGGAGGTAATGGGAGTGCTGGTCCGACTGGTGGCGTGGCTGGTACGGGTGGAGCGACTGGTGGTGGTAATGGAGGAGTTGGATTAGGGCCTGAAGGAAATGGTAATGAGGGGGTAGCGCCGGGAGGTGGAGGTTCTGGAGCATCTATTCAGGATAATACTAATCATAATGGTGGCGCAGGATCAGCGGGAAGGGTGGTTCTTACATACACAGTTGTGAATAGTGCTCCTAACGCTCCGACTTTAGTTTCTCCAGCCAGCGGTTCAACCACAAGTGATAATACTCCAACTTTGTCTGCAAATTATTCAGATCCAAATACTGGGGATACGGGTACCACTAACTATAGAATTGCAACAAGTTCTGCTAATTGTTTGGCAGGTACGGTAGTAGCGAGCGGTACTTCAACTGAAACATCAGACAATAATGAAGATACCACATGGACGCCAACCTCTTCTATCGGATCTGACGCCACATATTATTGGTGCGCACAAAATAATGATGGAGCTTTAACTTCGGCGTGGACCAGCATGGGTAATTTTATTTTAGATACAACAACGCCTTCCTTGGTGGGTTGTGGCTCATCTGTTAGCGTAGCAAGCGGAAACATGGCATCAGTTGGAATTCCTTCTGGTATTCAAAATAATGACATTTTAATAACCTATGTGCATCAAAGAGATAATATAAACTCCTCCATGAGTGGTTGGACAAATAATGTTGAGGGAAATGGAAATGCAACTAATAGACTTGAAATTTTTTGGAAAAGAACAACTGGTTCTGAAACTGCTCCAACGGTGACTCACACAGGGGGTAGTGCTTCCGTTGCTAGAATGTGTGCGTTTAGAGGAGCAACAACCACAGGCGATCCATTTAATGTGGTTGGTTTAGTGCAAAGTAATTCTGGTTCACCAATTAGCACTGCTTCTATTACAACTTCAGTTGCTAATACTTTGATTTTAAATGTTTTTGGCTCAAGTGATGATAATACTTGGGGTAGTTATACTGGAACGCCAATAAATGAAGCAGCACAGAATGCTAATAATCAAAGTGGTTCAAGCGATGATAGTTCTGGTTTAACCTATGGAGTAAAAAGCGTAGCAGGTGCAACGGGGTTAGCTGGCGCGACTCAAATTGCAAAAGGTCCTGATGCTGGTGTTTCGGTTCAAATGGCACTTATGCCACCTACACCTAACAGTGCTCCCAACGCTCCGACTTTAGTTTCTCCAGCCAGCGGTTCAACCACAAGTGATAATACTCCAACTTTGTCTGCAAATTATTCAG
>JAHJBA010000004.1 GCA_018813625.1 Patescibacteria group bacterium
AAGAAATTATAAGTTCTTTTAAATTACCATGATTCCCAGGAACTTCTTCCTCAGGAATCGTAGGTACCAAAAGATAGCCGACTTCATAGATTCGATCATTAATGTCTATATTTTCCATTTAGCTTAATCCTAAATTTTTAATTATTCTTGATAAAATCTCATTATGGACCTTTGTGAACCGGATTCAGTGCCGGTTCAAATGAGACTTAAACATATTAGCAATATTGATCTTAAATGTCAAAAAGTCTTTTTGCATTCTCAACAATAGATTTTGCTATTATTTCTTCTTCTAAATTTTTAATTTCAGCGATCTTTTTCACTATTTCTTTCACATAAACCGGCTCGTTGCGTTCTCCCCTGTGTGGCACCGGCGCAAGATATGGGCTGTCGGTATCAGCTAGAATTTTATCAAGTGGTGTAGCTTTTATAATTTCTTCATAATCCGGAAATCCAGCTTTGTGTTTATAAGTAACATTTCCTGAAAAAGAGATATAAAACCCAAGATCAACAAAATTTTTCATATCTTTAGCGGTTCCTGAAAAACAATGCGAAACACCTTTCACCCCGCTTCCTTCGGGACAAGCTTTTGCATATTTTTTCAAAATTTCTAAAACATCATCATATACGTTTAAGCTTTTATCAGTTGGGTTATTTCTCATGTGAAGCATAAGAGGTTTATTTACTTCATTGGCAAGTTCTATTTGCTCAATGAATGCTTTCTTTTGCTTTTCTACTGAATCTTTATTTAGGTGATAATAATCTAAGCCACATTCGCCTATCCCAACAACCTTTGGGTCTTTTAAGAGTTCTCTGTAAGCCTCCTTATCAAATTCTTCAGCTCTCGTCGTAAACCCCTCACCCCCGATTTCTTCATCATCATGAAACTGCTCTTCCAAATGAATCGGATGTAAACCAACACAAGCAAAAACTCCAGTTTCATATTTATTCGCAATTTCAACTGCTCTTTTTGAAGTACTATACTGACTACCAACATTTATTACCCAAGTACCATTATCAAGCGCACGCTGAATAACCTCGTCCCCATCTTCCTCAAACGCCTTAAAATTTGTATGGGAATGTATATCAATGTACTTGGGCATAAAATTATTTAACGAGCTTGCGTCTTGCTTTCTTCCAATCATCTTTTAATAAACCATACATATTCTCATCATAAATTTTCCCAGACGCCTTACTTCCCACACATCTTCTTCTTTTGCCTTCAAATTTGTAGCCCATTTTTTTCTGTGTCGCATTTGATGCCTTATTGTTCGAAAAAATACTTGAATTTAATCTTTCTAACTTAAGTTTATTGAAGGCAAAATCATTTATCGCTATTTTTGCCTCAGTGATATAACCTTTCTTCCAATATTTTTTATTAATCCATGATCCCGTGGTCCCAACCTTGGTAAATTTATCTACATAATGAATGGCAATACATCCAATAACTTTTTTCTCAGACCTAAGCTCAATAAAAAAAGGATAGTCCTTATCCCCCCACTTTTTTATATATTTACTTATCCATTTAAAAGCATCTGATTTTTTATAAGGATATGGAACGGTTGTAAGCCATTTTGAAACACCATATTCGCCAACACCTTCAACAACATCTTTCCAGTCACTGAGTTTGGGCTTTCTTAAAATTAATCTCTCCGTTTTTAATATAATATTCATATGCTTATTCTTTTCTTAAAAATAAAGGTTTTTCAGGTTTTTTGTTTTCTCTAATTAATTCTTGAATCTTTTTTGAAGTTTCTGGAAGCATTGGTTCTATAGCGAGCGTAGCCTTGTATAAGTGATGTAATAAGTAATGCACATCCTTTTTTGCTCCTTCTTCATCTATTTTTATTTTTTTGAATGGCTCATTTTTTTGAATAAACTCATCTAGTCTCCCCATACACTCCCAGATCCAATTTATATATTTATGTATATTGAAATTTTCCAAATCTTCTTTTTTTTCTGAAAAATATTTAATATCTAATTCTTCCTTGGAAAGCTTTACATCGTAATTCACAGCCATTGTCATTATCCTAGAAGTTAAATTCCCCAACCCGTTTGCCAGTCCAGAGTTATAAGCATCTTTAAACCTTTCCATAGTAAAAGGACTATCTTCAAAACTTCCAACTTCACGCAACAAGAAATAACGAAGCGCATCTGTGCCATATTCTTTTACAATTTCTGTTGGATCAACTACATTGCCTAAAGTTTTAGACATTTTCACGCCACCGTCAGCCGTAATAAAACCGTTTATTATTATTTGCTTTGAATTTGAAACACCAGCAGCCATAAGCATCGCTTGCCACATTGCAGACTGAAAACGTAAATTATCTTTTCCGCAATATTGCGTCGGCATGCCGTTTACCCAATATTTTTCAAACAAATTTTCTTCGGGCTTGCCCTGAGCAGGGTCGAAGGGCCAACCAAGCGTAGAAATATAATTCACTAACGCATCAAACCAAACATACATAACGTGCTTCTCGTCTCCGGGAACTGGAATTCCCCATGGCATTTTTTCTTTCAGTCTTGAAATAGAAAAATCATGCAATCCTCGTTCAACAAAAGCTTTTATTTCATTAAATCTAAAATCTGGAATAACAAAATCTTTATTTTCTGCATAAAAATTTTTTAGTTTGTCAGTAAATTCAGAATACTTAAAAAAATAATTTTCTTCGTCTATTATTTCTAATTTTCTATCTGGATGATCTGGACACTCACCTTTTTCACTTAATTCATGATCCTGCTTTTCTGACTCACAACCAACGCAATATTTTGTCTGATAATTTTTTTTATAAATATAGCCATTCTTGTCGCATTTTTTCCAAAATTCCTGCGCTGCCTTAATATGCTTTGAATCAGTTGTTCTAACAAAATGCAAAATGCTTTGATCTAAACCAAAAATTTTTATAGATTCTTTAAAATCTTCAAAACTTTTATCTACAAATTCTTTCGGCGCCAAGTTTAAACTTTCTGCTTTTTCAAAAATTTTCAAACCATGTTCGTCTGTACCAGTATTAAAATAAACATCAAAGCCTAACAGCTTTTTATAGCGCGCTATTACATCTGCACGAATAAATTCAAGCGCGTGTCCCATGTGAAGCGGAGCATTCACATAAGGTAAGGTTGTTGTAATATAAAAACTATTTTGCTCCTTCATCCCGTTAGAGATAGGAAATCTTTAGATTTCCGTAGAATAAATTATTATTTGTAATATTTAAAAAAATCTTGTAAAAATTCATATTTTAATATCATTTCTAACTGCATAATCTCTAACGGGATTCATTTTTTGTTCTAATAAAAACCTTGTTTTTTTCTATATCATTTAAAAACTCCATAAGAGAAACAGCACAAGGAATTGCAAGAATAACACCCCAAATTCCTGCCAAGCTATATCCAATAAGCACCGCAAGGATGACAATAAGCGGAGAAAGGCCTGTAACTTTCCTAATTATTAATGGGGCGAGTAAGTAGGTCTCAAATTGATGAATAATAAGAAGTGCCCCAGCAACCATCAGGCTGACAGTAAGGCCACCCGACAAATAGCCCAGTGCCACCGCTGGCACCATTGCAATAAGATAACCATAAGGCACAAGTTCAAAGAGGGCTATAATCAATGCTATAAGAAGAGCATACTGAACACCAATCAAAGAAAGCACTAAATAAACCAAGGTGCCAATAATTAACCCTAGAAGCATCTGTCCCTTCATCCAAAGCGCAATTTTATGACTCGAACGGTTCCAGAGATCAATCGCGTAATCTTCATGCTTAAGGGGGACAACTATTCGTAAAAAGTTTTCTATGCCTTTCTCCTGTATTGATAAATAAAAAGAAATGACAATCATTATTGTTACATTAAAGATACTTCCAAAGGCCACTGAAAGAACTTGGAAGAATCCCCCAGACAAATTTGCAATGAAAGCCTTTGATGTAGCAAGAAGGGACGTGAAAGAAAAATTACCTGAAAGGGTTGAAACAGCATCCCTTGCCCCTGAAAATGCTTCATTTTGAAAATAATCCAAAAATTCTGCATTTGGAATGTATGACGAGAGAAAGCTTGAAAAATTATATATCTCGGTGATAAGCAATGGGGCGAAAAGATAGAACAGCCCTGATAATGTCAGTATAGAAACAACATATAAAACCACCACTCCAGAGACACGCCCAAAACCAATTTTTTTCATCCTAGATACTGCAGCCTCGACGAACGAAGCAATGACAATTGAGGTCAAAATAATAAGGACTAGGTCTCTTAATTTCCAAATTAAAAAAAACCCAAGGGCAACCAAAAACACCCGAATTATGGAACCGGTCGATATTGCAATTAGACTATTTCTATTTTTCTCAGGCATAAAAATATAATAACATAAAAACGCCCACTTCTACAATTTCAGTATTTTAAGAAACTTATTCCCTTCTTTAAACGGACCAATAAGGGCAAGATTCAGTTTATTATTTGTAAATATCTCATTGGCTATTTTTTGAACATCACTTGATGTAACCTTCCTAATTTCATCAGCTCTTTGCTCTGCATTTTTAATTTTTCGTTTTAAAAGCTCTTGCCCGCCATAAAAATTCGCGATATCATCGCTTGATTCAAGAGAAAGCTTCATATTGCCTATCAAGCACTCCTTTACTTTATTTAGTTCATCTTCACTTACAGTTTCTTTCTTTAATTTTTTAAATTCTCCAAGTACCGCATTAATAACTTCCTCAATTCTCTTATTATCAACGCCAGCTGAAACCTGAAAAAATCCATGGTCCGTATAAGCATCGTTATAAGCACGAACATAATATCCGACACCCATTTCTTCACGAAGTTTTTGGAAAAGCCGTGAGCTCATTCCTCCTCCTAAAATCCCCCCAACCACTGAAAGAATAGCATTTCTGTTATTAAATAAATCATAGGTCCTAAAACCTAAAACAAAATGCGTTTGATCAGTCTTTTTAAATTTTATCAAAGCTTCCGGTTTTTTTTGTTTTTCCTTCGTTTTAATTTTCTGTGCCTTGTTGCCTCGGATAGTTTTGCCAAAAATTTTATTTACCTCCCTCATCACCTCCTTTTCATTCACCTGCCCGGCCACAACAATAACTGTCGATTCGGGAAGATAATGCATCTTTTTATAATTTACAAAATCATCACGTGTCATTGCTAAAATATTTTTTTTATCACCGGCAATGTTCCAACCTGCTGGTTGATTACCATAAAGAAGTTCCATTATTAAATCCTGCACACGACGATCGGGCATATCTTCGTACATATTTATCTCTTCAATAATTACACCTTTTTCTCTTTGCATTTCTGCTTCAGGAAAAGTTGAATTTAAATAAATATCTGAAACAATATCAAAAATTTGCTCAAAATGTCGTGCGTCAGATTTTGCATAATAACCTGTATATTCTTGAGCTGTAAAGGCGTTATATTGACTACCAATGGCATCTAGTTCTTTGGAAATATCAATCGCCCTAGGCCTTCTAACTGTACCCTTAAAACACATGTGCTCTAAAAAGTGGGACAAGCCATTTTTCTTTTTCGTCTCATACTTGGAACCTGCTTCTACTAAAACTAGAACGGTTACTGTAGGATTGTCCTTCATCGGAACGGTTACAACCCTTAGTCCGTTCTTTAAAACTTTTTTTATATATTTCATATTTAGCTAATTTTTTCTGCCAAATAATTTTTTAAACCTGACACTTTTACCCTTTCTTGATTTCCTGTATCACGGTCTCGCACAGTCACAGTATCGTCTTCCAAAGTATCAAAATCTATCACAATACAAAACGGGGTACCAATTTCGTCCTGCCTGCGATAGCGTTTTCCGATGTTGCCATTATCATCCCATGCTACGCACCCAAATTCAGCCTTAAGAAGTGCATAGACTTTCGTGCTGGCATATTCCACCAACTCCGGTTTATTTTTTAGGAGAGGTGAAACTGCGCAAATCACCGGTGCAATGTTTGGTTTAAATTTAAGGTATGAGCGTACTTCCCCGTCTTTTTCATCTTCAGAATAGACAGAAAGCAAAAGTGCAAGCACGGCACGATCAACACCAAATGTCGGCTCTATGACATGCGGAACAATTTTATCTTTGGCTTCCTCATCGAGGTACTCAAGTTTATGATTTTTTAAATCAAAATCTGTCCTATAAGCAAGACCGAAAAGTTCTTTCTGGCCGAAAGGATATTCAAATTCAAAATCGGTCGTCCTTTTGGAGTAATGAGCAAGATCCTCTTGAGCAATATCAATATCATGAATTTTAGACATATCAAAGCCGACTTCCTCCATCCACTCTTCCATTTCATCTTTCCAGTATTCAAAATATTTTTCCCAATCTTCCGGGCGAACAAAATACTCTATCTCCATTTGCTCAAACTCCCTCATACGAAAAAGAAAATCCCTCGGCGTTATTTCATTACGAAAGGCTTTGCCGATTTGTGCTATACCAAAAGGAAGCTTCGGATGAAAAGCGTCCACGGTATTTTTAAAATTCACAAAAATCCCTTGGGCAGTTTCTGGACGAAGATAAGAAATAGCTGAAGAATCTTCTGATGCTCCAACTCTCGTTTGAAACATCATGTTGAATTGCCTTGCTTCGCTTAATTTCCCCTTATCACATTCCGCACATTTGTTCTTGTCTTCTATTTGATCAGCGCGAAATCTTTTTTTACATTTTTCACACTCCACCATGGGGTCAGCAAAATTTTCTACATGCCCAGCATTTTGCCAAACTTCTTGCCTCATCAAAATAGCAGCATCGATACCATACATGTCACGCCTAGAATCTACAAACTTTTTCCACCAAGACTGTTTAATATTATTTTTTAAAGCAACTCCAAAGTGACCCCAATCCCAAGTTCCAGCAAGCCCACCATAAATCTCTGAACCAGGAAAAATAAAACCGCGTCGCTTGCAGAGCGAAACTATTTTTTCCATTAAATCATTCTCTTTTTTGTCTTTTGTTTTTTCCATTTTTATTCAACCACCCTATCTCCATCAGACGGGAAAAGTGAGTCATTGGAAAGACGAGTATTGAGAGAAGTTTTGTTTACTCGTATATCTACATTAGCAAAATCGTCATGCCCCGTCAAAACAGCATCGTTAATAATAACAGGTAAAGTCCCGACTTGAGAAAGTGAAGGCGTAAGTGACACCTGGAAGGAAACTTCCCTGTTTACTTCAGAAATTCCTGTGCCTCTCGGTATTCCCCCAATATTCCAAACAATTTCTTTTGTGGAAGCATTGTATGACAAATCTTCGCTGGAAGGGGAAATAGGGCCAACAAAATTGACCCAAGGTGGAAGGGTAGAAATAATTTTTGCTTTTGAAATATTATTTGAAGTATTAGAAAGACCCCAAACAATGGTATATGTCGTTTCCTGCTCAACCTTTGGAGGAATAGGGCCAGTATTAGTGAAGGCTCCCGAGTAGTATAATCCCTTAGCGGCTAGTCCAACATCAGAAATTATTCTTATTATTTTAGACTCTGAGTTGTCTAGGTTTCTTGAGGCATTCCCCTCAAGCGGTTGTTTGCCGATTATAGAAACATTTATGTTTATAGAAGGATCCGACAACATTCCACCGCCAGCGGAAAAAAGAGGAAGAGACGACAATAAAAAAGAAACCGAACCCGAATCCCCTGGATTTACTTCTGCCAAGCCAGGCTGAGAATTTTTGTCCCAAACTATTGTATCTATTAAAGAGTTGTAAAAACCACCTGTGGCACTTATAGATCTACGATCCATTGCGTTTCCTGAAATTTTCGCACGAATTTCCAAATCATTTATTTTTGTTTCCAAATTATTTGCCCAACGCACCTCTCCCTGTATTGATGTTTTAGAGTCAGTCGCATATTCTCTTTGATATATACCATTCACAAAAAGCTTAGCCTCTATAAACGGCCTTTTTATGGCAAGCGTATGTACCATCGAATTAAACACCACTCCTATCGCTGATTTATCAGAATCACTTTGTGATCCGCTAAACACATGGAACGTCTTTTCTTCTCCGTCAGATACATCAATCATTTTCCCAATAATAGAAATTTCTCGTTCTGTTCCAGGAGCAAGATCGCCCAAGTTCCAAACATTATCTCCAAAGGACGGGGAAGGTTTTGCAGATTCAAACTGGAAACCAACAGGATAATCAAGTTTTAAGAGTATTTTTGATGCGGCTTTTGTGGCATTTAAGGTGGCCTTCACATTAAAAGAAATTTCCTGGTTAGGACTCGCTTCGTTTGGCGCATCTACTAAAAGGTTTATGGGCGCAGAGCTTATAGATACCTCATACGGTTTCTCTTTTACAAAAATAGCATTGGATCCCTCTACCCTATATTCGAGGGAAACCCTTATTGGACGCACACTTCCTTGCTCTCCAAAAACAACAATTTTTACATTTTCATTTCTTACACTACCAGCTGGAATTGTTCCAAGCGAGCTACGAAAACGTTCAGCGTCTTGCGATAAATCGCCAGAGGAACCCTTAGGATACTCTATTAATAAATCAGCTAATTCTAGAGGAGAATTATTTCTATTTGTTATTTCAATTTGAAGTGGCAATTCTTCTCCTCCTGCCGTAAAGGCATTACCAATGATTGAAATATCGATGTTATTATTAGAGACCGTATTCCCTTTAAAGAAAAACATATAAAAAGCAAAGACCGAAGCAAAAACAAAAAAAATTATCGAAAAAATAAAAAATTTTTTAAATACGGATGTTTTCATAAAAAACTTTTCGCCGATGTCCGACTCGAATCTTCCTTTTTTATCCCAAGAGTCTGGAATTTCAGGCTTCTTCTGGTGAGAAAAACCCCCATGCATAACATCTCGCATCTTATAGGTTTTACTAAAAAGTTTACTTTTTAATTCTTCAAGCTTGTTTAGTTTTTCCTTCTCATCTAAAGACATTCTAATATTATATCATCCCAAACGAGATTTAAAAATCCCTTATGGGACAAGCATTTTACAAATGAGTTTCTTTTAATGCCCTATTGATTTCAGACAGGATCTTTGCGCGACTTTTGCCAATCTCAAAGATAAGGCCTTCTTCAAATGGTGATTTAACGAGATTCTTCAGCATATCATTTCCTCCTATATATCCTAAATTACTTAATATTCTAAGCACCATAATCATTTCTATATTACGCAAATCCTCTTCCGTCTCGGCCCTTTCTAAAACATAAAAACCACTTAGTAGGTCAGAAAAAAGATCTTTATTTGCCTCTTCCCCGGCAAGTAAGCGTTTCAATAGCTTCGAAACATTCATCAGCACTAAGAACACTCCGGGTTTTTTAGTAATTTGTTCGAGCATATTCGTTTTAGAAGCGCTTGTTAATCTCCAAAAATCTTTTCCGCGCACCAAATCAATCTTCACGTAAGAAAAATCTTGTAAAACAAAACGTAATTTAGAAGACATTTTACGCACCCCCTGAGCAGATGCGTAAATCATTCCCAAGTCACGAGTAAAAATAAAATAATACTTCCCCGCTTCCCCGTAATTTCTGCTTCCCAATATTAAGCCTTCTGTATGATAAATATGATGCATTTATTTAAAAATTTCTTCTAAAATCTCAAGTGCTTCTGGAAGTTTATAACAGATTGGTTTAGAAAGAATAAAAAAGTGTCCACCCTTCTCTGTTTTAATAAGTTTACATCCCAATGCACTAGATATTTTTTCTGCATGAAAAAAAGGGACAGCTGGATCATCTATGCTGTGAAGAACAACAAATTTTAAAGCTTTATTTTTTACTTTTTCCAGATCTATTGGTGGCACAACAAATGAATCAATTGGACGATAAATACTTTTTTTACTCTCGGGCTCCAAAGGACTTATCAAACCAGATATTAATAAAGCACCAGCAATTTTTTTTCCTTCTGGAACATTTTCAAGATATCTTAACACTGCGGACACACCCAAACTATGACCAACCAAAAATACTTCATCTTCCGGACAATTATTTACAGCATGTCTAATCTCTTCTATCCATTTTGATACAACAGGTTTTCTAGAATCTGGCATGGGTAAAGCACAAGCAAATACTCCTCTAGTTGCTAGTTCCTCCATCAACCAAGGAATCCAACCACCATTTGGTATCCCCCCAAAACCATGTACTATAAATACTTTTTTCATATTATTTTGAATAGTTTTATTCTTCCCAAAGAGTATCCAATGAGCCTAATCTTACGCCAGTTTCATCCCACCTTTTGGGATCATGTAGAGCTTCCCTGGTTTCACCACGTTCATATCTTTCTTTTTTTGATTCCGGCATTGTTTTTAAATTTTCTTTTCTTTTTGTTTTTTTCCTAAAAAATTTCAGTAATTTCTCAGAAGTTTTTTCTTTTTGAAATACCAGCTCTGACTTTTTTTCATAATCCTTCGTTTCTGGATTGGTCTTTTTAATATCTTCAGATTTAATGCCAACAAATTCTGGACCAACATGAGCCACGCCTTCTTTTTCAACAAAAACAACCTCCTCGGACATCTTTTCCTCACTTATTTTCTTCTTTTTTTCCGCCTTGGGGCTTAATGGTTCTGGTGAAAATTTCATATATATTATTTTAACACATTTTCAATCGTTCCAAAAAGGTCGCTTGGTTCGTCTATAATTTTAGAAGGGGCTCCTTTTTTTAGCGTTTCTTTGCTGTGAAGGCCCCAGGTTACAGCTATCGAGTATATACCACAACTTTTTCCTTCCAAAATATCGCCTAAGGTATCTGTTACAAAAACTGCATCCTTGGGTAAAACTTTATATTTTTCAAGGAGGGATTTAATTTTGACAACCTTACTGGTGTGATTATCAATACCAAGAATATCGTCAAAACAATCTCTTATGTTCTGTTTTTGCAAAAAATTAGAAATAGAATCACTACGACAAGCAGAAACTATTGCCAGCCTATATTTTTTTCTGAGTTCTAAAATAGAATCTCTCAAAATATCATGAATATTAATTAATGATAGGTTTTTCTCATAAATTTCAAAAAATTTTGGTGGAATGATATATTTTTCATCTTTTATTGCTTTTCCCATTCCTTCAAAAAAATTTACTTCCGAAAACTGCTGAAACTTTTCCCATGTCAAATTTCCATTAACATCTTTGTGAATTTTATAATTCAGCTCTGTTGTGTTCGCTAATACCCCATCAAAGTCAAAAATCACTAATTTTCTCATCTTATTTTTCAAGTTTTATTTTGAATATAAGGTCATCTATTTTTACTTCATCACCTCCATTTTCATTAAATTCTATCTTTTCTGCCAAAACAGTTTTCTTCATATCTCCCTCAAACTTTTGAATTAATTTTTTACCTTCATCGTTTGTCTCAACAACAAAAGAAACTACATCACTCGGTGTAAGCCCAGCTTTTTTGCGCATATCCTGAACAGCTCGCACAAGTTCGCGATAGTCTCCTTCTTCTTTTAGTGTTTCTGTAATTTTTGCATCGAGTAAAACCTCACCATCAATTTTAGAATTTTCAGAAATTTCCTTAACATTTAATTCATCTTTAATTAATTCCGAGTACTCGGCACTCAACTTGTAATTTTTCACCTCGATTTTGGAAAGTGGTTGACGAACTTTTATCCCAGCCTTCTGTCTCGCCTCAAGTCCAAGCGAAACTATTTTCCTGACCTCTCCCATTTTTTCCAAAATTTTAGGATCTACCTCGTTTGAAACAGGCCACTCTTCTAAGTTCACGCTTTCTTTATCATCTTTGTTTTTTAATTTTAACCAAACATCTTCCGCTGTAAAGGGGGCAAGGGGTGCCATTGTTTTCGCTAAATTTTTTAACACATAATATAAAGTTTGTTTTGCGTCCTTTTCTCCGTTTTTAATTCTTTCGCGAGAACGACGCAAATACCAGGTCGAAAGATCTCCAATAAATTCTTTGATCGCTCTCACCGGTTCAAGCAACCTATAACTATTTAAATTATCTGTGCAAAACTTATTGAGTCCATCGAGGCGTGCTAAAATCCACTGATCGAGAATATTGTTTGAATTTATTTTATCTTTTGTTTCCAAATTTTTCTCTCGATAAAGCTCATAGAACGCCAAAACATTGTAAAGTAAACCAAAAAACTGACGGTGAAGTTCGAGAACCGTTTTTTCATCAAAATTCTTAGATTCACCAGGTTGGTTTATGGAATACATCCATAAACGAAGTGTATCCACCCCATATTTTTCTATCATCGTCCAAGGATCCACAACATTCCCAATGGACTTAGACATTTTTTTACCCTCACTATCTAAAATATGACCAAGGCAAATAACATTTTTAAAAGGAGTTCCTTTGCCCATTAAAACTCCAATAGCAAGCAAGGTGTAAAACCATCCACGAGTCTGATCTATGGCCTCCGAGATAAAATCCGCCGGATAGGAAATTTTTTTATTGGAAAAAGGATAATGATCTTGTGCAAAAGGCATGGAGCCAGAATCGAACCAAACGTCCATTACTTCTTTTGCCCGACTCATTTCTCCACCACACGCTTGCCCCGCCCCGGCGTGGGTGCAGACAAGTTTAATTCCATCAACATAGGGTTTGTGTAAATCTAATTCAAAATTTTCATTATGTGGAAGTGGAACAAAATCATGCTCTCTATGCAATGAAGCTGGTTTATTTTTAAGTAAAGAAAAAATTATATCTAAAGAACGATCCCTGTCAGCCCCTTCTATAACAGTGGGAAATAACTCGACCGCTATTCCGTGAGAAATGATAAGAATATTTTCACCCTTGTGTTTTTTGTCTATATCATAAAGAAACTCTCCAAAACGATTTTTTGCGTCCTGGTGGCTTTCCCCGCCAGGAATCTTTGTATCAAATCCATAATCTTTTCCGTCCATATAGTCCCAAAATTCAGAGACCGAACGCCCAGAAAAATCTCCAAATTCTAATTCTCCAATTCTGTCATCATATATAATTTTTTCTAATGGAAAACCAATATGCTTTGCCACAATTTCAGCCGTCTCTTTCGTTCTCAAAACTGGCGAACAATAAATTGTTGTTATCTTTTTATTTTCTAAATCTTTAGCTGTTTCAGAAACTTGAGTACGGCCATTTTCCGTAAGATGGTATTTATTTTTATCGGAACAATATATATTTTGGACATTGTTCTCTGCTTCTCCATGCCTCATGACATAATATTTGTTGCCGGATTTTTTAACGTTTTCTTTTATATCTTCCACACTCCCAACAATACGCCTCTCCCCACAATCATCGCAAATCCAAATTGGCAGAGGCGTTCCCCAATATCGTTCTCGAGAAATAGCCCAATCTTTTATTTCTTCAAGCCATTGTCCAAAACGACCTTCTTTAATATATTCCGGTTCCCAATTTATTTTTTTGTTTTCTGCCACTAGCTCGTCCCGCAAGGCAGACATCTTTACATACCATGAATCACGGGCATAGTAGATTAATGGAGTTTTGCAACGCCAACAATGTGGGTATGAGTGCTCGTATTTTTCCTTTTCTAAAAGAATTCCACGGCCCGCTAAATCTTTTATTATATCCACCGCTACCTTTTCATCTTTCACAAATTTTCTGGCAAAAGGACCCGTAAAATCCAAAAAATTCCCATCCTCTCCGACAAGATGAAATTTGGGCAATCCAATTTCTGTTCCTAAAATAAAATCATCATGCCCATACATTACAGCTGTATGCACAACACCTGTGCCATCCTCCGTAGTAACAAAACTGGCCGGATAAACTTTGTATGCTTTATTTAATTTTTCTTTTTCCGCTCCAGAAATGTTTTCTGATAAATATGAATAAAGAGGTTCATATTCCAATCCTTCCAAGTCTTTCCCTTTCATTTCTTCCACAATCTTATATTCGCCCTTTATTACAGAAAGTCTAGCCTTAGCTAAAATTAAAAATTCTTTACCCAAAGCGATTTTGACATAATCAATTTTTTCCCCAACGGCAAGCGCCACATTACCAAGCAATGTCCACGGAGTTGTGGTCCAAGCCAAAATAAATGTATTTTGTTCATTTTTTAATTTAAATTTCACATAAACCGACAAATCTTTTACATCCTCATATCCCTGCGCAAGTTCATGGGAAGAAAGACCCGTCCCGCATCTTGGACACCAAGGCACAACCTTGTAGTCTTTATAGAGTAGTTTTCTTTTATCTATTTCCTTAATTACATTCCAAACGGACTCCATATAATTTTTATCGTAGGTAATATATGGGTCTTTCTGGTCCAGCCAAAAGCCTATTCTCTCAGTAAAAATATTCCAAAGATCCAAATATTTCCAAACACTTTTTTTACATCTTTGGTTAAATTCTGCGATCCCAAATTCTTCAATCTCTTTTTTTGATTTTAAACCGAGTTCTTTTTCTACTTCCAACTCCACCGGCAAACCGTGAGTATCCCAACCGGCTTTTCTGCGAACATGATATCCGCACATTGTTTTATAGCGTGGAATAACATCTTTAAAGGCACGAGCCTCTAGATGATGTATCCCGGGCTTTCCATTTGCAGTAGGAGGGCCTTCGTAAAAAACAAACTCCCCTTTTGGAGAATCCTTTTCAAGGCTTTTTTCAAAAATATTATTTTCTTTCCAGAATTCCAAAATGCGCTCCTCTCTGAGTGCTGATTCGGATTTACTTGTCTCGAGTGGAGTCGAGAGATTTTTTTCGTTATTTTCTGACATACTGCCTATCTTAGCATAAAATAAACCCTTTTAAAATTATTTATTTCTTTTAGAAAGCTGGTCTAAAAGAAAATCTATTTCTTTGTCTAGAGAATTCAATTTTTGCATATTGCTCATGGTAGATTTTTCTTCTTCCAAAAAATTTCTATTTACATTGGCGGTAAAAAGTAAGTCCTTGATATCCTGATCGCTCATCTGTTGGGGTATTTTAACCTTAACCAGTTTTGTAAACAACATATTAATGCCATTTTCTATTTTGCTTTTCTCCATTCCGTTTGGCATATCCCTTAATTCATCCTGCAACTCCCTGATTTTTTTTTAAAATCGGCATAGACAAAAACTTTATAACACTCTCCTCCTCTTCCGTAGGTTTATATTTTTCGTGCAACTCTCTTTCCTTTTTTATTTGCATTTTTCTTGCAAAAGATCCCACTGTCTCACCTGGTCCAATGTCCCCACTCTCAAATAAATGTCCTAAAGATTCTTTCATACTTATATTAAAGCACAAAATCGCCCTATTGACAAAGCTTGTATAGAAAAGACTTTTTTATTTACATCTTCTCTGGAACCTGAATACCGAGAATATTCAGTCCATTTTTCATAATTATAGAAAACACTTCGGTTAAGGCAATCCTATAAGAAGAATTGGCATCATCCTTATCTATGATCTTTGTATTGCCGTAAAAAGTATTATAAGCACGAGCAAGTTCTATTAAATAATTTGTGATATGGTGCGGTTGAAATTCCTTCACGCTTCTTAAAACTATTTCCGGAAAGCGATACATTAAACGCTCAAGGGTACTCGAAGAGGAGAAAGTTGTTTCAGCGGAGACTTGCGAGTGCGACGGCGCGAGTACGAGGAATTTTTCAGCAGAAAAATATCCGTGCTCCGATGAAATAACTTTCTCCTCAAGCGCTTTTTCTAAAATTGATCTCGCTCGCGCATAGGAATATTGTAAATAGGGACCTGAGTCTCCTTCAAATGAAATCGATTTATCAAAATCATAAATTATATCTCCACCAATTGTTTGTTTCAAAATGGAATATTTCAGCGCGGCAACAGAAACTTGATTAATAAATTCATCGCTCATATCTCCTCTATTAGTTTCTTTCACTTTTTCAATTACTTTTTCTGAAATTTCAGAAAGTAGGGACTCCGCCGTAATAACATCTCCTGTGCGAGAAGACATTTTGCCTGTTGGTAAACGAAGCATGCCATGAGAAATGTGTTTCGTTTTCTCGGCTAAGTCCGGAAAAATTTGTTCCATAGCCTCCAAGAGCACCTTGAAGTAATCATTCACTTCGTTTCCGGTAATCACAATCGAATTTGTGTAAGGATATGTATTATATTTTATTTTCGCCAAACCAAGCTCCTTCGCCTCATAGGTTGGCAGACCTTCTTTGTTTACAAAAACACGAGTATGAAGACTTGGCTTAAAATGTTCCCCCCTAAACACAACGGCTCCATCACTCTTTTCAAAAACCTCACCAACATATTTTTCTACAATATTTTTACCTAAAACACCTGTTTCACTTTCAAAAAAATAATAATCAAACTTTGTACCAAGTTTTTTGTAAATCGTTTCAAAATAATCAAGAGAAACTTTTCTGCCGGGTAAATAATATTTTTCATAAATCTCCGGATCTTTCTCATATATTTTTTTATTTATTTCTTCGATTTCTTTTTTATCTTTCTCACTCTCTCTATAAGCTTGATCACCCCACTTATACGCTACAGCCAAAACCGGAGTTGCAATATCTTCTGGTTTTGAATCTTGTTTTTGCATCCACCAAATTGCTTTTGCTATATGCAAGCCGACATCTCCCTGATAACAAGCTCTTTTTACTTCTGCTCCGCTCGCTTCAATAACTCTAGAAATTGCTTCCCCTATTGTATTAGACATCAGGTGCCCAATATGAAACTCTTTAAACGGGTTTGGATCAGTATACTCTACTATCACCTTTTCTCCTTTCAGTAAATTATTTTTTCCAAAATTCTCTTTTTGTTCTAAA
>JAHJBA010000039.1 GCA_018813625.1 Patescibacteria group bacterium
TGTTCAGAACTTATATTTGAAGTATCAATCAACAAATCTGCATCTTGAGCTTTTTCTTGTGAATCTCCACCCGTAAGTCGTTTTTTCATTTCGCCCTCCCCGATGACTCTTTTTAATAATCGCATCTTTCTTACGTTTTCGTTCGCGACTAAGTGCACCCATAAAACATTATCTTTCACAGCTAATTTAATCTTTCTTCCTATAGCGACGCTTACCGATATGAAAGCTAATTTATCTTTTTTATTCTTAATGTCTTCAATCCAACTACTCGGTGTGCCGTAATAATTTTCGTTATATTTCGCGAAACTTAAATCAGGTTCTATATACCAGCCTAGATTGAATTGTTTTATAAATTTTTCAGTCGATAGGAAAATTTTATCTATACCGTTGACTTCTCCCGGTCTAATTGGCCTAGTTGTGTGATCTGGAACTAATTTTAAGTTTTCAGATTTTGAAATGTTACGAATCAAGGTTGTTTTACCTGTAGCTGAAGCGCCAGTGATCATTAGCGATTTTTTAAATTTACTATTCATACCCATTTCTTTCTTAAGAGTTCGACATTTATATAATAAATGTAATTAGTATAATATGTAAAGTGAATTAACCGGTTTGTGTTAGATACTTATATTACAAAATATTTACTTTCATTTGTCAACCACTGTGGCATTATCTCCTGCTATTAAGCCAAAAGTGAGCCAGAGAAGAATTTGACCTTGCTGAATATCCCAAAGGTAATGGTCAAAAAGCATGATGAATATGAAGGCCAGAAGAATAGATTTAAAGTGAATTGTTCTACTCTTCCAGAAATGTTCCACGTGGAACATTTCTGTGGCGGGCAGGCGCGAAATATCTTCTAAAAGTAGTTTCCATAAGAACCAAGCAAACAATCCTATTCCAACAAATCCTAACTCACTTAAAATTAGCAGGAAGACATTGTGGACTGGCTGGAATTGCCAGGTTTCTAGCTTCTGCGGAATATATTTCTGCATTTCTAGGACAAACCGGCCTTGGCCAAGGCCGGCGATAGGATTGGTTATAAATGTTCCACCCCGAAAATGTCTAAAATTGTTCCACGTGGAACATTTTTCCGGTGGGCAGGCGCGAAACATTTCAGAGGTGTTATAAACCACCTTGTAACCCAATGCCCTTTCTTCTAGGCTTTTTTGAAATACGGAATAGAAGCTAGGCTTGGCAATAACCACTATTAAGGCTAGCAAAACTAAAACTATAAGTAACTTTCTTTTAAATTGTTCCACGTGGAACAATTTTTTATAGGCTAGATATGCCAAAGCTATTATTAGTCCCAAAATAGATGATTTAGAAAAGGTTAGAATTAGGCCGATGATCTGGATTCCTAGTGAATTTATCAGAAATCTCTTTAAAAATGTTCTATCCTCCCAAAATTGTTCCACGTGGAACAATTTTCCGGTGGGTAGGCGTAGAACTTTCAATAAATAGATCGTTGTAATAATGGAAAAGACCAAAAATCCGCCTAGGATATTGGGATGCGGAAATAGGCCATAAGCGCGGATATAGCGCTCCCCGTCTAATATAATTTTGGCTACTCCGGGGATTTCCGGTGAAATAAGGCTTTCTTTGAGCCAGAATAGGCCGATAGAGTGTTGTAAAAAGACCTGGATAATGCCGATGATGGATTGGATTAGGCCTGAAATAGATATAACAAGTAAAGAATTGCGTAGAAATGTTCCACTCTCCCAAAAATGTTCCACTCTTCCAAAAATGTTCCACGTGGAACATTTTTCTGATGGGCAGGCGCGAAGCATTTTTCTGGCGGGCAGGAGCGAAACTTTTTGGATGATGTATGTAAAGAGAAGAAAAAATTCTAAAACCTTGATGGATTTGAAAATGACTATCCAATGATTTTCAGACCAGATTATAGATATGAATGTCCAAAGTACTAGAAATAGGGGAATTGCCAGTGTTCTTCTTGACAAAAAAAGAGATTTACTTTCTAATATAGATATCGCCCAAGCAAGAATGGTTAAAAATAAGAAGATGTCGGAAAGATAAAGATAGATTCCAGTGTATTCATTAAAATTTCCGTTGATAGGGTAGTAGTAAATTAGTTTTCGAACGGAAAGTGTGAAAGTTAAAATGAAGCCGTAGAAAAACCAGATATCCGGTTGAATTTTGAAGTTTTGCCAGAATTTTGCTAAAAGTCTCATATTCTTATTATACTTTAAAGATTTTTTTTGTCATTTTATTGACGACGAGGGTATAAATAGCTTATGATTACATTGACAAATTTATAGAAATTTGCAATGGGCCCATAGCTCAGTTGGTAGAGCATTTCCATGGCATGGAAGGGGTCAGGAGTTCGAGTCTCCTTGGGTCCACTATAAAAATTAAAAATAAATTTATGAGAATGGAAAATTTAACTTTTTCCAATATATCGGAGGAAGAAGCGAGAGAAGATTATACCGATTTAGTGAAAAGGTCTTGCAATATTGAAGAGCTTTTGCGCGCTATTAATAAAATACCGGAAATAAAAACTTCCAGTGGAGAAATATTTAATAAAAAGGATTTAAAAGGGCTCATCCAGTCTTCAGTAGAAAGTAATAAGGGAGGCGGTGTGATGAAGGAGAATCTTTTTCCCAGAATGTTTGGTATTCGGGAAACAGTTATGAAATTACAATACATTAATTTGGTAAAGTCGGCGGAAACTATAGATGAACTTTTAGAAATTATTTTAATAAAATTGCCGGAAATAAAAAATAGCAAAGGAGAGATTGTTGAAAAAGAAGAACTAATAGAACTTATAAAAACTGCGGAAGAAGTCAAAAAGAAAGGCGCATATTTGAATCCAGTTATGTTTACTAGAACCTATGGCATTCGAAATAAAGTGATGGAATTATTGCGGGGAAATAAAAAATAATTTTCGGATGATTAGCTCAGTTGGTTAGAGCACTACATTCACACTGTAGGGGTCAGTGGTTCGAGTCCACTATTATCCACCGAAGGGCTTATAGTTAAACGGTATAACAGGGCATTCACACCCGCCTGCCAAAGCACGGGCCATTAGCTCATTTGGTAGAGCGCTACATTCACACTGTAGAGGCGACTGGTTCGAGTCCAGTATTGTCCATAAAAATTTGGGCCTGTAGCTCATCTGGTAGAGCGCGGCATTCGCATTGCCGAGGTGAGGAGTTCGAGTCTCCTCAGGTCCACTAAATAATTAATAAA
>JAHJBA010000040.1 GCA_018813625.1 Patescibacteria group bacterium
AGTTCACTCTCTCTGGCGTCCTCTCCCAAGAAGAATAAAAGACTATATCGCCTTACCAAAAACAAATGGTTACAGATCAATTCATACCACAATTTTTACTGGTTCAGGCGGAATTGCTGAAATTCAAATCAGAACAAAAGAAATGCACGATGAAGCAGAGTATGGAATTGCTGCTCATTTTGCCTATAAGGAAGATCGAGTTAAAAAAGAAAAAAATAACAAATCAAAATTTGAGTGGATAGAAGAGTTAAAAGATCTTAAAAATGTTTCAAGGGACCCAAAAAAGTTCATTGAACATCTAAAAACTGATTTTTTTAATGATAGAATTTTTCTTTTTACACCTAAAGGAGACGTTGTCGATCTCCCGAAGGATTCATGTCCAATAGATTTTGCTTACACCATACATTCAGATATTGGTAATCATGTGTCACAGGCAAAAGTAAATTCTAAAATAGCACCCCTAAATACTAAATTAGAAAATGGTGATATTGTAGAGATTGTAACAAGGAAGGAATCAAATCCATCAAGTAAATGGGCGGATTATGTAAAAACATCTATAGCAAAAAAACACATAAGAATATATTTAGAAAAACATAGTCTGCTTGCAAGGCTTAAAAATCTTGGACGATCTTAAAGACTGAAGTTCGAAAGATTATAAAGATTTGTGTCATCTTCCTTTATTTCATCGCTAGTTCTATCATCTATGGGATTCTCCTCTATGTTTTTTTCTGTTTTTGGATTACTTAGAGCAATATGTTCTTCCAACATTTCTTCTGGTTTTTTTTCTATATCAGTTTTTTTAATTAAATCTAAAATAGCCCGTAAATCGTCCGTAGAGAAAAAATCTATTTTGACCTGCCCGCCGAGTTCCTTTCTGTCGATATGGACACGTGTTCCTAGTTTATTTTGAAATTCTTCTTCGAGCTCTATAATCTCTGGATCTGGCATAAATTCTTTTTTTCGAACACGGTCATAAGCTATTTTCCTTGCCAGCCTTTCTGCTTCTCTAACGGTGATCTTTTTATATACAATTTCTTTAAATAACACTATTTGCTCTTCTGGATGATCCACAAGCATAAGGATTGGCCTTGTATGCCCTTCTGTGATTTTGCCCTCAGATAAAGAATTTAGAATTTCCTCTGGGAGAGAAAGAATACGCAAGGAATTAGACACATATTCCCTACTTTTCCCTATTTTTTTTGCAATTTCATTATGGGTAAATTTAAATTCAGTTGCCAATTGTAAAAATGCTCGTGCACGATCTACTACATTTAGGTCTTCTCTTTGTAAATTTTCTATAATGGCAAGCTCTAATTTCATCATAGAAGTATCGCCTACTCTTATTATTACTGGAACCTGCAATACATTAGCCATTATGGCAGCACGAAGTCTGCGTTCTCCCGCTATAAGTTCGTACTCTGTTGTAAATCCACCATCCTCTTTTTCTACTTCGATGCGAGAAACTACAAGAGGTTGAAGTACCCCGTATTGTCTTATTGAATCAGCCAAATCAGCAAGGCGCATTTCATCAAACTCCCGTCTTGGTTGATACGGATTCGGTTTTATTTTATTTGTTTCAATCCAAAAAATTGAGTTTGAATACAGGTTTGACATTCGTCTATTCTAGCATAAGAAAAATAATTTCAAAACCTGCCTGCCGGCAGGCAGGTTGATTTTTCAGAAAATTTAAAGTATTCTTCTGCAAAGAGCCGCGGTGGCGGAATTGGTAGACGCAAACGACTCAAAATCGTTCGAGAGCAATCTCATGAGAGTTCGATTCTCTCCCGCGGCACAAATTTATCTGTCCCGTACTAAAATTTTGATTACGGGAAATAAAGATAAATATTATAAATAAATTTTTAGTACTGGGATGAAAAAAGAAAAAAGTAAAACAATAGATTTTCAAGTAAAAGGAGGAAAAAAGTTGCATGGCACTATTAAGACTAATTTTTCTAAAAATGGTTCTGTGGGACTTTTATGTGCTTCCCTGCTTAACAAAGGTAAAACTACTTTGCACGGCATTGCACGAATAGAAGAAGTGAATAGGGTTATAGAAATTTTAGAAAGTATTGGTGTAAAAGTAAATTGGATAGCACAGAATTCTTTGGAAATAATTCCACCTAGGAAATTAGCCTTAAATAAAATAAACGTAGAATCTGCAATCAAGACTCGCTCTGTCATTATGCTTATGGGTCCAGTTGCACACTTAATGCAAAATTTTTCACTTCCCCATGCGCAAGGTTGTCATCTGGGCAAAAGAACTATTGCAGCTCACACCTATGCTTTAGAAGACTTAGGAATAAAAATTAAAACAACAAATTCTGCTTATAATATAACTGCGAATAAGCTCAAGCCAGCAAATATTGTAATGTATGAAGCTGGTGATACTGCTTGTGAAAATATCTTAACTGCTGCTGCAAAAATTCCTGGAACAACGACCATTAGCTTCGCTAGTGCGAATTATATGGTGCAAGAAATTTGTTTTTTTCTTGAAACCTTAGGTGTGAAAATAGAAGGAATCGGTACTTCAACTTTAGTTGTGCATGGTATAAAAGAAATAAATAAGGATGTAGAATACTGGAACAGTGAAGATCCTATTGAATCTATGATGTTTATTTCTGCTGGAATAGTCACGGATTCGGAGCTCACTATTACTCGCGTACCTGTAGATTTTTTATCTCTTGAATTAGAAAAACTAAAAAGAATGAATTTAAAATATAAAATTCTTAAAAAATATCTTTCTTATAATAAAAGAACAAAATTAATGGATTTAAAAATTTTCCCATCAAAATTGATTGCATTGGAAGACAAAATTCACGCCAATCCATATCCTGGTATAAATATGGACAACTTGCCTTTCTTCGTACCGATTGCAGTAAAGGCGAAAGGTCAAACAATGATTCATGATTGGAGTTATGAAGTACGTATGATATATATGACCGACTTAAATCGGCTTGGGGCAAATGTTACTCTCTCCGATCCACATCGCCTCTATATTCAAGGTGGAACTCCTTTAAAACCGGCTCAAGTAGTTTGTCCGCCAGCTCTCCGTCCTTCTATGGTTATTTTAATTTCAATGCTAGGTGCGAATGGAACTTCTATTTTAAGAAATGTCTATATGATAAACAGAGGCTATGAAGAAATTGCTAAACGATTAAATTCAATTGGTGCAGATATTAAGATATTGAAATAGTAATGCAAAAATATAAGATTATTGTGATTTTGGGTCAAACGGCTACTGGCAAGAGTGATTTGGCTGTTAAGATCGCTAAAAAAGTAAATGGCGAGGTTATTTCAGCTGATTCTAGGCAGGTTTATAAAGATCTTGATCTTGGTACTGGGAAAGTTACCAAAAAAGAAATGAATAGTGTTCCCCACTATTTGCTTGATGTAGCTAATGCAAAAAATAGATTTACTGTTGCTCTATATAAAAAGTTGGCAGATCAAAAAATCAAAGAAATTGTTTCAAAAAATAAAGTTCCAATAATCTGCGGTGGCACGGGATTTTACATTGATGCAGTTGTAAACAATATTAATTTTCCTGAAGTTCCACCGAATAGTAAACTTCGCAAAGATTTAGAAAAAAAGAGCGCTCCGGAACTTTATAAAATTTTAAAAGGAATTGATACTAGACGCGCGAAGAATATAGACTCTAAGAATAAAGTCAGGTTGATAAGAGCGATAGAAATAACCAAAAAACTCGGTAAAGTCCCCTCCTTGATTACAAAAAATCCTAATTATGAATTTATTAAGATTGGTTTGTACTTACCGGCAGAAAAATTAAAAGAAAGAATAAAGAAAAGACTTAAAAAAAGAATAAAGATGGGTATGACTAAAGAAATGCAAAACTTGCATAAAAATGGATTATCTTGGAAGCGCATGGAAGAGCTTGGGCTTGAGTATAGATATTTTGCTTTATATCTGCAGAAGAAAATAAGTAAAAAAGAGATGCTTGAAAAAGCAAATTCTGAAATTTATAAATTCGCAAAGCGCCAGATGACTTGGTTTAAACGTGATAAGGAAATTAAGTGGTTTACCCCAGAGGAGATAAAAAGACTCAAATATTTTGATTGACTTTCGGTTAATAAATGGTGTATATTAAAGTCAGAAAAAGTAAATCAAAAATTATGGAAAGAAAAGATGAAAAAAGCATCAAGACATCTCCAGACGATCTTGAGCTTAAAATTCATGATTCCCTTGCCTACGGTGGTCCTCCTTCTAAATCACGCGAAAAAGAATCTCCACCGGACAATAAGGGAATTGATGATCTTTTGAGTAAATCCCTTCTGATAGGGATAGAACCAGTCTAAAAACAAAAAACCGTGTAGATCACGGTTTTTTAAATTTATTTTTCTTTTGGTTTTCGAGGCCCCGCCAATATGTATACTATAAGCAATAAAGGCCATAAAATTACCCAGCCAAGACGGGTAATCCAAGCTCCCCCATTGGGACTTGCTTCACTCAGGTCATAATCGCACCAGCTCCTTTCGAGCATCATAGCGGATATAAAACCAATACCTAGATAGATAAAAATTGACGTCCATAAAATTAGAATAAATTCTGTGTTTTCCATAGTTAGTTGTTTTTGGGGGTTCAATCTGACTTCAGATTACCAATAAAAAGCTGGTTTGTCAACAAACAATCACGGATATATATCAAGAAGTTGCCTTTTGGGCTTAAATATATTAAGATAAACCAATGTCACAAGATAGACTTATAAAACTTGCCTGCGGAACTTGCAAAAGGATCAATTATTGGTCCAGCAAGAACAAGAAGCTTGTTACCAAAAAAATAGAGCTTAATAAGTACTGCAAATGGTGCAAGAAGAAGGCTAAACATAAGGAGATTAAAAAATAACCTGACTGCTGCCGGCAGGCAAGTCTTCAGTTTTTCCTTTAATTTGATATACTAGACAAGCAACAAAATGTTTTGTTGCTTGTTCTTTTTATACGGATATATTCCTTTTTGGTTTGTATCCTAAGGAGTGCGTTAATTTTTCATTTTCGCATTTCTGTGCCCTGCTTCGGCAGGGTGTGGGCGATTAGTTTAGTGGTAGAACGAAGGTCTCCAAAACCTTTGGCGGGGGTTCGATTCCCTCATCGCCCGCTCTAATTATTGACAAAATACTACTAATATTATACTATAAAATCAAATATTATTCTTTGATAGTGGTTTAGATTGATATTTGTTTGGTGGATTATCTTAATTTCTTTAATGGGAATTGAGATAAT
>JAHJBA010000041.1 GCA_018813625.1 Patescibacteria group bacterium
AGTTCACCTAAGATCGTTACTGAAGAATGAAATTTTCAAGAGAAAAAACTGTATAGAATCAAAAAATTTTCCACTAGTGGTTGGAATGGTTTGGACAAATCACATCGTTCCCAAAAAAACAATCGAGGTGATCGTAGCATTTTTGCACGACGATGCCCATTTTGCACACTATTTCATGTCCAATTTTCTTGAGGTCGGAAGACTTTTCGCCTTAACCGGCCCCCTTTCGGCATCAGGTCGCAACCAAAGTCACCTACATTGTATTGGTTCAACGTCCTTTACGTTAGTTCCCAATCTGATTAAGGTGTGTAAAAATATACATATCATGCACTTCGTTGCGTTCACTAGTTCAGATTTATCAGCTATAAATATTCATGATTAGCGCTAATCAGGTAAATCTTTTTGATGGTTAAAAATTGTTTTTATTTCATCGGATGTTTTTTTAAAAATTTCGTTAAAGTTAAATTTAATCGTTTTAATATTTTCTGTAAAAATACAGACAAAAAGAAAAATAGGAAAAAAAGATAAAAAAGGTAAATATGATATTATTAAATTCTTTTCAATAATATGTAATTTGTAAAGTAAACTGATGTAAACTCCATGGAATAAATAAATTGAAAATGAGTATGCCCCTAATATTTTAAATGTTGAAAATAATGGAGTCCATGTTTTGTTTCTTGAAAAGTAAAAGCAAAATATAGATGTTGAAATTATGAACATTGTTTCAAACAAAAAAGGAATTTTAATTGTAAGTTTCAATAAAGGAAAATTAGATGTTTGGAAAAATGTGAAAAGCATAAACAAAAACAAAATAACTGAAAACGTTTTATTGGCCTTGATTTTGAAAGTTTTAGAAAGTAAAGGAAATGACATCCCTAGGGCAAAAAGGAGAATGTGCGACAGGAATAACTCCCGGTAGGCCCATATTCTTACCCTCGGAACGTTGATAGCGCTGAAAACGAAGTTCACAAGAATAAAAAGAATTATTAGCCATAGAAGATAGTGCAACTTGTATTTTTTTAGCAGAAAAAAGAGGAACGGTGCGATAAGATAGCAAGGCACAAGGGCAGTCAAGAACCAAAGAATTTTTGGTTTATGGAAATTTACCAATAGAAATTCGGGGATTGAGTGAAAACCTAATTTCGATTTTGGGTCAAAAATAAGGTCTGCGAGAAATTTTAGCCAAAATAAGGGATAAAGGCGGATGGCACGTTTGTAGTAAAACTTTCTAAGAATTGTCTTGGTGTCCGAGTAGTTGTTCTGCAGTCTCTCAAGGGAGAAAAAGAGACCATAACCGCTAAAAATAAAAAATATTGCGATAAAGTGATTTCCGAAGGGACTAAACACCTCAGGGCCATAAAGAGCATTCTGGAAATGGCTCACCACAACGGCAATTATGGCCAAACCTTTTAGGTAGTCAGTTAAATCTCGATCTGTTCCCTTGTATGCTTTCATTTTACGATAGAGTTTGCATGGATTTGAATTGAAAAAGGGTGGGATGAGTTGTCAAGGCAGGAATTTTCCGCGGATGAATTCCTGCTTAAATGTATCCCTATATAGTCAGGTTTTCCATGGAAAATTTGTTCAATAATAGGCCTAGCCCATTCATTCCAAAAGTAGTTGGAGGCAAAGAGGTTTTCTCGACTATTTGTGAAATTATTCGGCAAAGTTAAACCACATATGTTTCGTAATGTAATGATACAAAAAAGAAATGAAACTAATTCCAACGAAAATTTTTGATCTTTGTGCCTACCAAAGTTAGGACTTGCTTTGCATCTTCGATTTGGATAGCTCTATGCATGCTCTGTTTTATTCTCAGATTGAGAAGACGTTGATTTTGGAAACATGAACAGATATGGAAATTTGATTTTCATTGAAAACTTATAAAGGAGGATCGGGAATAAGATGCCAAGAATTGTACCTATCACAATATGCAAAATAATAGGTTTTTGAATCCCCATGAATTTATCTAAAATAATTCTTGTTCCACTTGCTGTAAGTAAATGGGCCAAATATATAGGCATTGAATAATATCCTGCAATTTTAATTAATTTTAACCAGTTTTTTTGCGCAAGGTATTTAGAAACAAAACATACGGTCATAATACCGAAGATAGTCAAAGATACTTTTGTCAAACGAAACGGAGGTATGATTTTGACAAAAAATACAAGATATTCGAAAAGTATAAAAAAACATAAAACAATTATTGTATTGATTGATGAAGAATTTCTGTTAATAATAGAGTCAATAAAATATTTATTATAAATATACCCTAAAGAAAAATAAATAAAGTTGAATGTAAATTTGTTTATTACCCTTAGTTCTTCATGTATTGCTTCGTCAAATTTTGGTATGAAAAGAACAAGTCCTAGAGAAATTAGAATTAAAATAGCTGGTAAATTTATTTTAAATTTTGACACAATTGCAAAAGTAGAATGCATTAATAATAAAACGTAAAGAAACCAGTAAATTGAAATTGGTTTGTATGGTATTGAAAGTATGTCATATATTGACATATTTTTTGTGTTTGTATAGTTACCCAAAACAATCCAAAGTGAACCGAATATGATGGACCATACAATATAAGGATAGCCAAGTACTTTAATTTTATTAGTTAAAAACGGAATGAACCCTCTATTGCTTAAACTCTTATTAACATATAAACCGGCTATAAAAAAGAAAACCGGCATATGTAAACTCCAAATTACATCAAAAGAATATTTGAAAAATTTTTCTGTAATTTCTAATTCTGATCCATTTATACCAACCAATACATGTCCATAGACCACTAGAATAATGGCTATACCTTTTGCGTAGTCAATCCAATCTGTTCTATTTTCCAAAATATATTAACCTTAGAATTAGGTTCTCAGTGTTTCATTAACTTGAACGCTAAAATAATGTAAGACAAATAAAGTGTTAGGGAAAATATCGATTTTTAGGCATGGTAAATAACTGAAGGTTGTTTTCGTCCTGAAGAAGTAAATTGTATTGTTTGTTCATGTTGTTGCGTCGAGAAAAAAACGTACATGATGACATCATTATTTTGCCCAATTCGGGAATCTGCCCGGCGTAACAAAGTCTCAGGCGACATTGTCAACATACCATGTGTAAACCTTTTTTATGCCTTCTTTTAATGTGATGTGCGCCTTCCATCCTATCTGGCTGATTTTTGTCACATCTAGCAACTTTCTCGGCGTACCGTCCGGTTTGGAACCGTCATAGACAAGATTGCCGGAGAAGCCGACTGCTTCGGCTATTATTTCGGCAAGTTCTTTGATGGTGACGTCCGTCCCAGTGCCGATATTGTGAAGCTCTGTGCCATCGTAATTGTTCATTAGAAAAAGGCAGGCATCAGCCAGGTCCTCAACATGCAAAAACTCTCGGCGCGGTGTGCCGCTGCCCCAGACAGTGACGCTTTGTGCACCAGTCATCTTGGCCTCGTGAAATTTCCGCATCAGTGCCGGAAGCACGTGGGAGTTTTCCAGATCAAAATTATCCCCAGGACCATAAAGATTAGTCGGCATAACTGGGATAAAACAGGTTCCATATTGCTGGTTATAGGCATAACACATCTCGATGCCAGCAATTTTGGCAACTGCATAAGGAGAGTTGGTCGGCTCCAGTGGGCCGGTCATCAAGTACTCCTCCTTGATGGGTTGCGGGCACATTTTAGGATAAATGCAGGAGCTACCCAGGAAGAGTAGTTTTTTTACTCCGTTCACCCAACTCTCGTGAATAATATTGCTTTGTATCATCAGATTTTTATAGATGAACTCTGCACGATAAATATTGTTTGCCTGGATCCCCCCGACTTTGGCGGCGGCAAGAAAGACATAGTCTGGTTTTTCCCGGGCAAAGAAATCCGCCACTTGAGCCTGACTGGTCAAGTCCAGTTCCTGGCTGGTCCGTTTAATGATATTGGTAAAACCTTCGTCCGTCAGGTGTCGGATGATCGCAGAACCAACTAGTCCACGATGACCGGCGACATATATCTTGGCATTTTTTTCCATGAAATTACTCGTTGTGGTCAAATGTTTTAAAGCC
>JAHJBA010000005.1 GCA_018813625.1 Patescibacteria group bacterium
AATTTAAGGAAAAGATGGAAAAGCTTACAGCAGTTCCAGAAGAAGCTGAAAAAGTACGCGTTATTGCGGGAGAAATGTTGAGTGAATTAATCTCAAAAAGAAATCAAGCAAGAAAAGAAATAAGAGGAAAAATTTTTGTGCTTGTTATAATAATTTTATTTACTATATTTGCTGAAATAATGCTTTTTAGCAATCGTTTTACTTCTTTAAAAGATTTTAAATTATCTGGAGTCCTTGATATGATTAGTATCCTGCTTGCGGGAGTTGCTTTTAGTGTAAAAAAGATTATTGAGTTAATTCAAAAACGTATTGAAGCGCAAAAAGCAGATTATGCAAAAAAAATAGAAGAATTAAAATTTAAAACAGCTGGAATAGAGCCAAAGAATATAAAATGAAAAAATAGGAGACAATGAAAAAAATCCACAAATAATCGAATGGAATTACTATGTGGATTTTTGTTGCACAATATCCTTTTGGCGACACTAGTATGCAGAAAAATAAACAAGCCCTCATCTTTTGATAAGGGCTTGAGTCAAATTTTTTCTCTTAGCAACGCCAAACGCTGGAGAGAAAAACCAGCGTTTTCAGGGAGGAAGGGTTCTTGTTCTCTTAGATTTACCTTCAACGGATCGGCACAAAGCGGATCGGCTAAGAATAAATCGGAATTACCCCTTTAGTGAAAATTACTTTCCAACCTTGCCTGAAATTGTTAGTCAATAACCACACCACGAATTGGTGGTTCAATAATGGCATTCAGTTCTTTCATCGTGTTAAGGTATGCTTTTTCAAGCATGGCCTTAATGAAATCAGCGGCCTCTGTTACCGGTATGCCCATTTTTTTTGCCATATTATGGCATTCTCTCTTGATTTCAGATGGTATCAATTTAAGATTACCACCTTTTTCAAGGTGTGCCTGTAAAACCTGCATGGCAATTGCATTTACTCTTTCTTCTGAAAGTGGCATAAAACCTCCTTTTTTAATAGGAACAACTTTATTCCTATTTTTAGGATAGCATATTTATAGTGATTTGTCAATAGATATACTTTTATTTTCTTCTTAGCAAAATCATCAAATCAGAGACATTTGCGCCCGTTGGACCAGTCATGATCATATCACCGGATTTTTGAAATATAGGATAAGCATCAAAACGGTCAATGTAATCGTCCAGGTCAAGACCCAATTTTTCAACTTTTTCAATAGTATTTTTATCAACAATAGCACCCGCCGAATCGCTATTATCCATGCCATCCGATGCAAGGGGCAGAAAGACAGAATTGTCGTCTATAAGGCCCATTTTGAGCGTTTTAAGCGCCATATAGAGATTCCTGCCACCGCTTCCGCCTTTTGTTTTAACCTCCAATTTAGGCTCCCCTGCAGCAATAATTGCTGTACCATCTTTTTGAGAAGAAAAAATCTTTTTCAACGACTCATCAACTTCATCATATAAATCAGTAGAAATAATATTTGGCTCTAACCCCAGCTCTTTAGATTTTAGAGCCATGGCTTCTACTGCTATTTTGTTTGATACAAGAATAAAATTCTGAACTTTTTCAAAATATTTATCATCTTTAGGAGTTTCTATTAACTCAAAATTTCCCAAATCAGAATCTTTTATTACTTTTTTAACATCATCAGTTGTTGTTTCATCTTTATATGTTGGACCAGAAGCGACATCCTGAAATCTATCCCCTGGAACATCAGAAAAAATAATGCCAATTACAGTTGCCGGATAAGCAACTTTTGCCAAACCTCCCCCTTTAAGCAAAGAAAGATGCTTCCTGATCATATTCATCTCGGTTATGGTTTTTCCACTTTTCAAAAAAACATCATAAAGTTTCCTTCCCTGTTCGCATTCATTTTCTGGATAGCACAAAAGAGCAGATCCGCCTCCAGAAACAATCGAGATAACAAGATCATCTTCTTTAGAATTATTAACCATATCAAAAATTTTTTTACCCGCTTCTATGTTTACTTCGGACGGCCTCGGATGAGTGCCAGCAAAAGTTTCAATATAATCACAAGTTATTTTTTTAAGACCGATGACAGCTCCTTCTGTTATTTTATCTCCTAATATTTTTTCTAAGGCACAAGCAGCTTCACAGGAAGCCTTCCCAAAACCAACAACTTTTATTTTTTTAAATTTTGAAAGGTCAAATTTTTCTCCCTTTATGCTTAAAATATTATTATCAATTTTTATTGAATCTAATACAACTTGTTCTGTATTTATTGCATTAAGTCCTGCCTCGGCAACCTCAAGTGCCAATCTGCGATTTTCTGTCACAGCTAACTCATCAAAATTTTTAATCCATCTTTTTTCCATATTTCTAATTAACTAAATTTTGCGGATTACCTGTCATAAACGCAGTGATATTTTCTGCTGTTGTCTTTAAAATTCCCTCCTCCGCCTCTTTAGAATAAAATGCAACATGGGGAGTAACAATAACATTTGGCATATCAATTAAGACACGATCTTCCAAAAGTATTTTGTAATCTTCGATTTTTTTAGCGTTATCTGCATAGGCTAGAATCTCAAACTCATCTTTCAACTCTCTCTCCCCTTCCATCACATCAAGTCCTGCCCCAGCTATAATTTTCTCCTTAAGCCCCCAAATGAGTGCATCCGTATCTATTAATTCTCCTCTGGCAGTATTTATCAGATAAACACCCTTTTTCATCAGTGATATATTTTCCTTATTAATTAGATGATGATTTTCTTTGGTATATGGGGCATGCAAGCTTATAACATCAGACTCCGACAATACTTCGTTTAAAGTTTTATATACAAAGTTGTTTTCTTTTGCAAAATTCAAATCTGGATATAGATCATAAGCTATGACATTCATGCCAAAACCCTTCGCTATTTTCACAGTATTTTTGCCAATTTTTCCCACACCAATCACCCCAATCGTTTTTCCAAACAAATCAAAACCCTGTAAATCAAAAATGGAAAAATCTGCTCCTTCTCGTAATTTATGATATGCATCATAAGTTTTTCTAGAAAGATTCAGCAAAAGCGCAAAGGCAAATTCTGCTACAGTGTGAGAGCCATAGGCTGGCACATTTGATACTTTTATTCCTTTTTCTTTACAATAGTTAACATCAATATGATCAAAGCCAACTGAGCGCGTGACTATAAGCTTAAGACTAGGCAATGCGTCAATAATATTTTTATTTATTTCTGAATTTATAAAAACAGAAATTATCTCAGCGTTTAGGGCCTTCTCTGTATTTTCTTCTGTTAATTTTTCCTCCAAAAAAGAAACATCCGCATCGCCAACCATGCGGGTTAATATCTCTTGTTCTATTTTGGGCACTTCAAATAATACAATTTTCATATTTATAGTATATCATTATTCAACATCAACAGCCAAAAGTTTGCGTGGGTGATGGTGTCCATTTACTATTCTTACCGTATTTATGGGCACCTTGAGATGTCTAGCTACAAGCTCAATCACTTTCCTATTTGCCATATTTTTATCCGCTTTTTCTTTCACTAAGACCTCAAAGTGATCCAGGGTCTTTATAATAAAATTCTCTTTTTTCGAACCAGCCGTCACGTCAATTTTTACATACCTTATTGACATTTAACTTAAAAAAACTTTATTTATTACAGACCCCAAATAATTGGCCAAAACTATAACGATTGCAGAAATTAATAAATGTTCAGAAATTACATGGAATGGTTTTTGACTTGTTTCTTTCGCAATTAAAAAACTGGCTAAGGTTATCAAAATAATTCCCCAAATTATTCCAACTATTATGGCAATTTTTAAACTAAAAAATAAAACAGGTATAACAAAAGACAGGGCAAAAATAAATTTAAATAAAAAAGTTGAAATAGTTGCTGCCCAAATTTCTTTTTGAGAGGATGTATTCTCTGCCTCTTTGGAAATATGAATTCCAAACGCATCGGAAAAAGCATCCGCCACGGCAATGGTTAAAATTCCAGCAATGACTGCTAATTTCAAATGTGTACTGGAATTCAGTCCCACCATCAACCCTAACGTGGTAATAACCCCTGATGTTAAGCCAAAATTCAAGCCTACTTTTATAGCTTTTCTCATATATTTTTAAATAAATTTTTTAAAAAAGGAAAAAAAGATTTTTTTTCCGAATTTTCTACATTCTCGTTTAGGTTCTTGTCTTCAACAATTATAATCATTTCTTCGCCTTCTTTTGCCAATCCAAATCTATCCCTAATGCTTTCCTCAATCCCCTTGCTTGTGTTTAGATTGGCAATATCAAGTAATAAATTCTCTTTTTCTATTTGTAATTCTAATGCTTTGTTTTCTGCTATCCTTCTATTTTTAATCGTATCTTGCATTTTGCCAGCTAGCTCAACCATGCTCCAGGAAAAAACAACAATTAGAAACCCTAATAAAAATAAAACAAACCTCGATTGCAGAATAATTTTATGTCTGCTTTTTTTTTGAAAACTCTTCATTATATGGTAATATAATTGTATCAATAAACGAGGATTATAAGCAAACTATTTTGCTTGATGTCTAAGTACAATTGATGTATAGTAATTTATCTATGCTTTTCGATAAAAAAAATCAAAAGAAAATACGAATTATTTGGTCTGTTGTCTGCGTACTAATCATAGTTAGCATGATCCTGTTGTATTCTCCAATATTTCGTTAAACTAAGTTAGTTGCCCCCTAGACGCATCATTTTTAGGAATACATCCTGGGGAATGTTTACGCGACCACGCTCGCGCATTTTTTTCTTACCTTTTTTCTGTTTTTCAAGTAATTTTTTCTTTCGGGAAACATCTCCCCCTCCCACCACCTTACTTCCGTGCATCATAACATCTTTTCGAAATGCCTTAACTGTTCTAGAAGAAATAATACGCCCAAATACTCTTCCCTGTATCTTCGTCTCGAACATTTGACGAGGTAAAATTGAATGAAGCTTCTCCACAGCTCTTTCGGCTTCTTCTTCCGCTCTTTTCTTGGAAACAACCCTAGAAAAAGCTGGTACTACTTCATTTGCAATCAATAAGTCCAGCCGGGTAACATTTGCTTCGCGCTCTTCTCCTATTTCATAGGAAATAGATCCGTATCCAGAAGAGACACTTTTAAGTTCATCAAAAAAGTTCCGCATCAATTCACGTAGCGACATTTTTACAGAGATAACCGAACGGGTATCTCCAAAATTTTCAGTTTCCCCTACTTCTGCCTCATGTTCAAAAAGAAGTTGCATAATATTGCCCAAATACTCAGCCGGAGCAATTATTTTTATGTTTACCCACGGCTCAAACACTTTCTGAATAATTGCCTCATCTGGAAAAAAATATGGGGAATAAATTTTTTCCTTTTTGCCATTTTTTAATAAAACTTCATAGGTAATGGAAGGTGTGGTTATTACAAGCTCTAAATCGAATTCCCTCTTTAATCTTTCTGAAACAATTTCCATATGAAGCATTCCTAAAAATCCGCATCGAAACCCTCTCCCTAGGGAGCCGGAGGATTCTTCCTCGTATGAAAAAGCAGAATCTGAAAGTTTTAGTCTTCCTAATGCTAATTTAAGTTCTGAAAAATCATCCGCATCCTCTGGAAAAATCGACGCCCAAACAACAGCCCTTGGTTGCATATAACCGGGAAGCGCTGGCAGTGGATTCTTAGATAATGTAATAGTATCCCCAACACTTGCTATTCCTGGCTTTTTTATACCTGTAACTATATATCCAATATCTCCAGATGAAAGCATTTCACAGGGAGTCTCCTCTGGAGAAAATGTTCCAACCTCAAGCGAGTTAAATTTCTCACCTGAGACAGAAAAGAAGAGATTTTCCCCTTTTGTGACTTTACCATCTAAAACTCGAACAAACACTACTACTCCTTTATGGCTCGAATATTTAAAATCAAAAATGAGAGCACGAAAACTACCTCCCTCTTTGTATGTTTCGGTGGGAGGAGAAATGCGTCCTATAATTTCCCTTAAAAGATCTTCCACTCCTTCACCAGTTCGTCCAGAAACTAGAAGTATCTCTTTAGGGTCACAATTTAATAGTTTTTCAACCTCTTCTTTTGTTTCATCCACACGGGCAAGAGGAGAATCAATTTTAGAAAGCACAGGAATTATTTTAAGTCCCCCTTCACGCGCCATTGCAAGCGTAGTAAGTGTCTGTGCTTGCACCCCCTGCGTTGAATCAACAAGTAAAATAGACCCTTCCACAGCTTTCAGGGCACGGGAAACCTCATAAGAAAAATCTATATG
>JAHJBA010000042.1 GCA_018813625.1 Patescibacteria group bacterium
AATTGGATCCAAACTGGAAATAGTGGTGGACCACTGTTTGTGCAAGATCCAGGAAAGTTTTTTAAAGACATCGCGAGAGAGGAACTCCTTGGTTTTGGCTTAGAAATAGGAGACTCCGCTAAGTTTCCTTTTGGAAAAGCTTTTATGATAAACGCGGCCACAAACTTTAATAAAAAATTTGCGGGCAATGCACAATATTCTCTAGATAGGATGATCCAACAGACTACCCCGGAATTTACGGCAGTAGCTTTCGGTGAAGATTTTTCTATGGGCGGATGGAATGCCTGGGACGCGCTAATCCAAAACCCAGCAAATAATCCACTTGGATTCCAGATAGAAGCATCAAAGGAATTAGCAAAAAGGACAGCAGGTACGTCAAACTCGTTGGCAGATTATACAAAAGACATGTTGCAACAATCTGGTGGGTTCTTGTCAGACTGGCGCTGTGTCGAACCAGCAGATGTTACTGCCCAAGAAAACTGGGCAGCCATAAACGGGGAAGAAGGAGCAAGGCGTTGCATAAGAGGCGAGTATGTTACCCCCGGTAAGATAATAGGCGAAAAACTAACAGCAGCTGTTGGATATAATGATCATGCATTACTTGATGCTGAAACACTAAATGACGCCATTGCAGCCATTCTAGACGCAGTCATGGCGAGATTTTATTCTGAACTTACAAGCAAGGGGTTGGCGGCAATAAATACTGCAGATTATGATCCTTATACAACAAACGATGTAAATATGGGTGAATACTTCAGCTCAAACACAGGCGTAAACCAAGTGGCAATTGATTTTTCAAACTCTTACACAACTCCATGGCTTTCAAGTAATCCTAGTTTCAATATCCGCACAGACGTTACTCAAGCATTGGTAGACGAACAGAGAACATATTTGGACAAGTTGGATTCCTTAAATACCGCCTTAGTAGACTTAATAAAATGGATTCGTCAACTTGATTATTGTATACCAGGACCAAATCCAAATTGGGAAAAGACTACTCTTAGCGCAATAGAAAACATTGGTGACCCTAGTCTTGGAATATCAAAATGGTGGGCATCAGGAACAGCAACACAAATAGCCTCAATGCTTACTCTTGGAGGAAGCGATATTGCCTTAGGAGCAATCAGCAGTAAACATGCAAAAAAGGCGGCCGCAGAATATATTGAAAAAGTTCTTGATGTTAACATTTCTCGTAGTCAGGATCAAATTACAGACCAGGAAGGTATAAATAGCTTGTTTAGAAGTATTTATCAAAGTTATAGAAATCTTATAAATAAAATTTATTTTACCTTCAGTGATGAAAGTGCAAATTATATGCCTGGGGTTACCACTGAAGCTCGAGCAGAGTTTAGAAAAATTGAAGGTTATCAGAAAATGATAGAAGACAACATCGAAGAAACAACCTTCCGAAAAAGCATCATCACGAGACTTATAAGTCTAAAACAAAAAATTGACACAATGACCCAAACAGAAAAAGACGCACTCACTTCAAGCTCTCCAATAGTAACAGAATTTGGCAGATTATCAGCATATTTTGTCAGTGGTGATGATATCGCTAAGGTTGATAACTTGTACAAAGAAGCGCTTGATGAAAAAAATTATGTTAAGGGTGATCTTCTGGAGGGAGAATTCGGCTGTGAAAAAGAAATATTTAACCTATGGAAAAATGATTTAGCCACTTTCAAAAAATACGCACGAAGACAAGCTTATCCTTACCCAATAGACCACTTTTATGCTTGGTATGGTTGGGACAATCCAGGTGGTAGTGGCCCCTATAATGTGCCTTATAATGCAGGAGATGCAAAAAAAATGTCTACCCCAACACAATTCGGGGGAACTGATCCAAATAACGGTTTTTTGTTCGGCGCTGTTTATTACAATAGCCATGCAGGACCTTGGAATTTAGGTACCTCTTATTTACCTTGCGCAGAATATATAGGAGTAGTCTCCCTATCAAAAAAGAATGCCAAAAAAACTGGATGGTTAGAGGGAGATGATGAGGAAGGTGATACTACAGATATTGGTGGACTAAATACATCAGACTCTCCGGCAAATACCTGTGGAGTTGTTACTCGCGGGTTTGAAAAAATATTTAATGTCTATTAATTAAATGCCATGAAAGAAAAAATACCAAAAATAATAATCTCTCTCTGTGTTCTTGGGTTTTTAATTATACCTGGACTAATTAATGCTTTCGACGAAGGTCCCTCTCCCATAACAACCAAAAACCCGACAAGCGTTACAGATACCTCTGCAATCTTCAACGGGGAACTCGATTCCTTATACAGAGTAGTGTGGTTTCAGTATATTCATAGCAACACCTCTCCAATCATCGACCAGAGAAATATGACAGGACCAACAGGAATTCCCGCTAGTGAAACACCAAGAGTCTTTAATTCTTCAACGCAAATAGGGATAACTGTTACAGGTCTTTCAAAAAATAAACAATATTATTACAGATTATGTTATATGCAACCTGGGCTTGTCCCAAAAACTTATTGTGACAACTCCATGGTTTCTTTCATAGCAATGGAAGGGTATAGTGAGCCAAGCCAAAATATCTCATTTGGTAATATCGGCTCGATAATTTCAGATCAGATCATTAGTGGACTAACAGGAAACGCCACAAATGTAGACGACATAAGTGCCAGGCTAAACGGATCAATTAGCACAACGAGCTTTGACCTGACCTTGCCCACAACGGGGTATTTTAGATATTCAACAATGCAAACACCTCCGGTTTTCTGTAATGACATTTATGGGAGTGATATGGTTTCAACCCCAGATAGAAAATTAAGCACAACCTCTGGAGCACAGGCATTTTACGAGAACATATCAAATTTGGACTATAGTACAACCTATTATTATTGTGCGATCGTTTCAAATAAAAAAAATATCGCCTACGGTGAAGTAAAAAAATTTACAACTATGCCATGCGCCACTTGTGCCCAAACAGCCGTGGAAACAACCGGATCACAAGTCGTAAGCTCGACCTCTGCATGGTTAAAAGGAAAATATAGTTCTACCAAAGCACTAAAAACATATTTTGAATATAGAGAAATCTCATCTGGAAACACAAGCGCAGAAAGCACTGGGACAACCAGAACAATGTCTACTTGGACTAAAATACAATCCAGCGAACAAAATCATATTTCAAACTCTTTTGAAAATGTAAGTTTTCTTCTATCAGGACTGAAAGCAAACACAAAATATGATTTTCGACTAATCGGAGAAACAAAAGAAAATCCACCAGAAATCTTGGGCAACAATTCTTATTTAAGCTTCAAGACATTTTCTTTCGGCGCCGAACCGGGCGGAATGATTCACGATCCCGGAGTAACGCCAGGAAACAGCTGGATATACGCTCCAACCGGAGGAACAAGCACAACGCACACAACAACAGCTGACACAGGAACGACTCCAGGAAGCTTGATCTTAGGACAAATTGCAACTCCGCCTGTGGATGCTATAGTTCGCTCCCAAGAAGGAATTGAAGATGTCTTTATCAGACAAATAATCGGAAATACATCATTGGCAAAAATGTACGGCTACCGAGACGGACAGGACGTCACGGCCTTCGCCTCAAATTTGGCAGATTTGTTCGCAAGAGCCTTTGGATATATAGGTTATAATGGTAAAGAGATACGTGTAAGTTTCCCTGATCTCGCGGCATATCAACTTGTAGTCGTTGGGAGTAAACTTTACGTTTACGAATACTTTAATGAAAAGATAGTAAATGTGCAAATCATGACCGAAATTTTGAGAAATAATTACGATTATGAATATTATTTCTTCAAAAGATAATGAATCCCGTTGAAATAAATAAAATATAATGAAAAAATTCTTGCCAAAAATTTTAATATCCTTTATTGCCATAACGATTTTACTCGCGCCTGTTTCGCCAGTTTTTGAAAAACATAATGGACACCCAACAGCAAAGATTGAGATAAATAAAACCCATGCCGCCACCATCTCTCAAAGCTTTGCACTACCTACAATTTCAATACTTTCTACGTCTGCGCATCAATTTAGAGCACAATTCAAAATAACAACTACAGAAGGGTTAGACCCCGTAGATGCCTACAATGAACTTTCTGGAGGTGGAGTAAAACCAGAAAAAGGAATTCTCTTTTTTATCTACACTAAAGACAAAGAAGAAATTGCTGAATTTAGTTTGGCTGATTTAGGGCTTTCCCTTAATATTTCAAAACCAACAAATATTTTTACCATGACTTCTGACCCAGGAAAGATTGACAAATTGGAACCTGAGAAAACTTACTATCTTACAATGATGATTTATAAAAATGAATTTTTTGCGCTTGTAGAAGATTGGTCCACTTGGGATTGGATTTGGTCCGGTTTTTCTAATATGGGAGAACAGATAGATGAAAATGCAGTAAAAATCACAGCAGAGTTTACTACCAAAAAAACTGGAGATTTAGGTGATCCTGAATACACCGCATAGACCACCGAAGAAACTGGCGAAGCGATGGATTCGAGCTATGACCTGGAATGCGGGATCACAAATCTGGGAGGGTGTATCGCATCAATTTTGTATGTATTTTGGGAAGCGTCAGCATGGGTAGCTCGTTTGGCTGGAAGCTTTTTAGATTTTTTTGTTTATTACTCCACCAACAGTGACTCATATACCTCAATATTCATAACAAAAGCCTGGAGCATAATACGAGACATAGCTAATATTTTCTTTATCATTGCACTCCTTTATATAGCCATAAAAACCATACTAAGTTTAAATGTAACAAACAACAAGAAGCTAATCGGAGCAATTGTCGTTGTCGCCTTACTTATAAACTTCAGTATGTTTTTCACTGAAGTGATCATTGATGGATCAAACATCTTAGCAAAGGTGTTTTACAACCAGATAAAATCAGTAAACGAAAACGGGGAAGCATTAGATCCTGGCGCTGGAGGACAAAAGTCAATTTCAGTAGGACTTGTAAGGGGATTTAACCCCCAAAACATAGTAAAAGTAGGAGCATATAACCAAAAAGGTGGTACTAGTATGTTTATTTTTATAACCATAATGCTTCTCTTCCTCACCCTTTACACCGCTTATATGTTCTTTGTCGTGGCAATTCTTTTTATAGGCAGGGTTATCTCTCTCTGGTTAGCTATGATTTTCTCACCGCTCGCTTTTGCTTCATACACTGTACCTTTTAATATTCCAGGATTTGGTTATAAAAAATGGTGGGAGGACCTACTGAAAGCAGCTTTCCTTGCACCCATATTTATATTTTTCTTATATGTGATAGCTCTTTTCTCTGAACTCACCAAGGGTGCTTTCGAATATGCAAGCACTTCTTCAGACTTGATACAGGTAATAATGAAAACCTTAATTCCTTTTTCTATTATTTTTATTCTCTTAATGCAGGCGAAGAAACTCGCAGTCGACTTCTCTGGAGATCTAGGTAAAGCATTGAGTAAATTTGGAGGAATGGCATTAGGTTTTGCTGGAGGAGCCGTAATGGGCGGGGCTGCCATGCTGGGAACTGGGGTAGTCGGTGGAGTAGCGTCTAGGCTGGCTGGAAGCGAAAAATTACAACAGGCCACAAAAGAGAAAGGTTTAGCTGGGTGGGGAGCTAGGATGGCCTTGCGAACGGTAAACCTTGGGCAAAAGGCAACATTTGATGTGAGAAAAACAGCCGTCGGCGGAGCAATGGCAAGGGGAATGGGAGTAGATTTTCAAAAATCAGCTTCAATATTAGGACTCGGACCCAAGGCAGGCGGTTTTAAGGGACAAATAGAAAGAAAGGTTAAAAAAGCCCAAGAAGAATCTGAGTTACTAAAAACAAGAATGACAGACGAAGAAGTAAGAGCATGGTCGGCAAAGAAGATGTATGAATATGACGCGAGGAGAAATGAGGCAATCAAAAACGCTGGTGGAATAGAAAAATTCAACGAAGCCGAATTTAAAAAGAAAAACGGAGAAAGGCCTAAAGATTATCAAACAGCGGAAGCACTAGATAATGATAAACTAAGGGCATTTGCCGAGAACATTGGTAAGACAAGTTTGATTTATTCGCTGGCGCACACCTTAGCAAAAAATGCTGCACCTATAAGTAAACAGGATGTAGAAAAAGCAAGAGAAAAGTACCTGGAGGATAGAAAGGTCGCGAAAACAGAAGCAGAGAAAAAACAAGGAATTACATTTAACGAGGAGCAAGAGGAATTATTTAATAAAGCTTACGCGGAGAAACGTGACGCCTATGGAAGAAAAATCGGAGAAATTCCAACCATGGAGAGCATGATGGAAAACAGAACCCAAAACATCAAAATGGGTCTTGCGACGGCAGCTACCGTCGGAACTTGATTCTATGCGGGCGGATTGGCAGGGGGATTGTTCGGTGGCACGGTTCTTGCTGGAGAAGCAATGAAAGAAGCTGAAGCAACCAGGGCAACAAAAGCAGCATTTGCAAAACAAATTAGAACGATTGAGGGATTAGACGCAAGAATAAAAGACCTGACGACAGCATTAGAAAAAAACAAGGATCTTTTGGAAGGATATATAAAATTAGATGAAAATGGAAAACCAAAAGAAGATAATCTTGTGACGGGAGACAGGATAAGTGGATTCTCTGTCAAACAGGATGAAGTAGAAAAGGCTCTTGCAAACATGGAGTTCCTTGCAAAAAGAAATGATCTAAAATTAAAACAATTAATTGAAAAAGGACAAGAAGACTCAGAAGAGGCAAAGAGTCTCCAAAAATCAATAGTTAATAATGTCATTGAAACCGCAAGATTAAATAAATTAAAAAATGCCATCAAAGAAATGAACAGCATACAGGACAAGTTATATAATGTAAAAAAAGATAAATCGAAAGAGACAACATCAAAAACAAAATCAACCCCAACAACAGGATCATATACGCCACCAACACCTCCACCATCAACTAAATAAAATATTATTAGCCTAATAAAAAATATCATGGAAATAACATTAGAGGAAATACAAAAAAAATTTGAGAGTCTGCCAGAAGATTTAAGGTGGGCAATCATGGCAGCCAATGTCGATGAAAAAATAACTGCAATGGGAAAAGAACACAACCTAACGGTAGAGCAAATGGGTCAACTTTCACTTGAAACCCACATGGTTATGTTTGGCTTTACGCATCCGGACAAATTTGAGGAATCAGTAAAAGCTAGTTTGGGGTTCCCAGAGGACAAGAACAAAATAATAGTGAACGAGATAAATGAAAAAATTTTAAAGGACATACGAGAGAGGCTGATGACTTTATATGGAAAGGCTGAAGAGAAAAAGAACGAAGAAATAATGACTGGAGCAGGAATAGAAATAATGCCAACTGAAGCTAAGGAACAAGCCTCAACTTCACAAACAGTTGATACAAAAAACCTAACAGAAAATTCAGACGACATGCTCAAAAAAATAGAAAACCCAGAAATTATTGCCAAAGAAAAACGTAATGAAGAAATAGCTCGCTCTATTTCGTCACAAAAACTCTCTGGGTCTTTTCAGGTTCCATCAACAAAAACCGAATATTCTTTACCAAACACTGAGAAAGAATTAAAAAAGAACATTACAGAGCCAGTTGTTGGAAAAGCAGTAGGTTCTCCCAAGATAGACCCATATCGTGAGCCAGTAGAATAAAAACTATGCAATTCAAAGTCCCACAATTTTTAGATATAGAGGATAAAATTTTCGGACCTTTTACTTTTAGGCAATTTGTTTATTTGGCTGGAGGGGGAGGACTATGTTTTGTCCTTTACAAAGCACTAGGTCTCCTTTTTGGCTTTATACCAATGCTTCTTGTTGCGGGCCTCTCTTTACTGCTAACTTTTTACCGACCAAATGGTAAACCATTTATAAATATGATCGAAGCCGGATTTAAATTCTTCTTTCAAGACAAATTATATATTTGGAAGAGACGCAAGGCTCAAGCCCCAACAAAAGCTGGGATCCAGAAAACTTCGGGCACTGAGCTTAAAAAAATAAACGAGGGAGAGACGAGACTAGGAAAAAGTAAATTAAGAGATTTAGCATGGAGCTTGGATGTGTTAGATTTAAAAAAAGATAAAGAGGGGGAATCCCGTTAGAAGCAGCGGTCGCAGTTTTAAAAATAAAAATATGTTAACACAAAAAATAAAAATTAATAATATAATAAAGCAAGGTTGTGGTATACTGACCGCGACCTGCTTCTAACGGGATGGCACTTGCAGCAAAAGCAACTCAAGAGTTCGTACCAATTAAGGAAGTCCGTGATGGTATTATTGTGCTCAAGGACGGAGGACTCAGGTCTATTGTGCTCGCAAACTCGATTAATCTATCTTTGAAATCTTACGACGAACAAAAGGCGACCATTCTTCAATTTCAAAGTTTTCTAAACACCTTGGACTTTCCAATACAAATTTCAATCCAATCAAGGAAACTGGATATTCGTCCATATATTCTGCTTTTGGAAAACAGGATGAAGATTCAAAATGAACCACTGTTAAAATTACAAACAAGAGAATACATAGATTTTATAAAAAACTTTACAGAAACAGTAAGCATAATGACAAAAAATTTTTTTATCACGGTTCCCTATACCCCAACCACTTTAAAAGTAAATACTGGAGTTTTGGGAGGTTTGTTTTCAAAAAAAAGCAAGAACGAAGCAAAAACTGCAGAACAGGCAGAATTTGAAGAAAAGAGATCCCAGATAGAACAAAGAGTGAGTGTAATTCAGCAAGGTCTCGCCCGTTGTGGCATAAAGTCAGTCCAGCTTGGCACTGAAGAAGTTGTAGAGGTTTTTTATAAAGTTTTTAATCCGGGAGAATTGGAGGGGAAAATAAAATTAGAATAGTAATCAATTTTTATGTCTATATTTGACACACTTTTTGGAAAAACGAAAAAAGAAACAAACGAAGGGGGTTACCCCGCTTCTGGCGGGGCAAGAGCCTCTATCCTACCTGTGCTCCCTGAAGAGATATATGAATCAGCAACCCTGGAGCTCCAGGATGTTATTGCCCCATCAGCCCTAAAAATAGAACCAAAATCAATAAACCTTGGCGATAAAATTGCCCGTACTTTTTTTATCATATCTTACCCAAAATTTTTAACAGATAATTGGTTTTCCCCGATTATAAATCTAGACAAGGTTTTTGACGTTTCTATCTTTGTGCACCCAATAGATACTTCACTCGCCTTAAGACAATTTCAAAAGAAGGTCGCTGAGGTGCAAAGTCAAATAAATGTACGAGAATCAAAAGGCATGGTGCGTGATCCCATGCTCGACACGGCATATCAAGATCTAGAGGGGCTCCGTGATAGCCTGATGCAGGCACAAGAAAAAATGTTTGATGTCGGAGTCTATATAACCATATATGCTGACAATGATCTCGAACTTTTCAAAATAGAAAATGAAATAAAATCAATCCTAGAATCAAAGCTGATTTATATCAAACCGGCGCTTTTTCAACAGGAAGATGGTTTCAAAAGTGTGATACCGATAGGAAATGACTTAATGAACGTCCATCAAAAATTAAACTCCGAACCGCTTTCAAGTATCTTCCCATTTGTTTCCTTTGACTTGACCTCTGATAAAGGTATTCTTTATGGAGTAAATAGACATAATTCAAGCCTGGTCATCTTTGATAGATTCTCCTTGGAAAATTACAATTCTGTGACATTTGCAAAGTCTGGCTCCGGAAAATCATATGCCACAAAATTAGAAATTTTGAGGTCACTCATGTTTGATATTGATGTAATAGTAATAGATCCAGAAAGGGAATATGAATACTTGGCAGAAGCTGTGGGGGGAAGATATTTTAATATTTCGCTCTCCTCCGATCACCATATCAATCCTTTTGACTTGCCTATGCCACGAGAAGACGAAACAGCCGAAGATGTCCTGCGTTCAAATATCATAAATTTAGTCGGACTTTTTCGATTAATGCTTGGCGGACTTACTCCGGAAGAAGATTCTATGGTTGATAGAGCAATTTCAGAGACCTATGCAATGAAAGACATAACTCCTAGTTCCGATTTCTCAAACATAGAACCGCCACTTCTTTCTGATTTTGAAATGGTGCTTTCTGGAATGGAAGGAAGTGACTCTGTCGTACAAAGGCTTATTAAATATACACGAGGGTCTTGGTCAACTTTTTTAAACAAACCATCAAATGTGGATATCAATAAAAAATTCGTCGTCTTTTCTGTACGAGACATGGAAGACGAGCTGAAGCCAGTAGCCATGTATATAGTTACCCATTATATTTGGAATGCCGTGCGTAAGAACTTAAAGAAACGCTTGCTTGTCGTGGATGAGGCGTGGTGGATGATGAAATCTGAGGATACTGCATCGTTCCTCTATTCTATTGCAAAAAGAGGGAGAAAATACTATTTGGGACTTGCTACAATCACCCAAGACGCAGCTGACTTTATGAAGTCCCCATATGGCGTACCAATTGTAACCAACTCTTCCATCCAAATTCTTTTAAAACAATCACCCAGCACGATTGATGTCTTACAAAAAACATTCAACCTTACAGATGAAGAAAAATATCTGCTTCTGGAGTCTGGAGTAGGAGAGGGCATCTTCTTCGCTGGAATGAAGCATGTTGCCATCAAGGTAATTGCCTCATATACGGAAGATCAAATTATTACTTCTGACCCATCACAGATATTGTCAATTAAAAAAGCCAAGGCGGATCTTGAGGAAACAGAAAACACATAAAAGTGATATAATGCAATATAGTATGATAAAAAGAGCTTCAATTTTGATTTTTACGCTGATACTTATGTTTTTCGCCTTTTTAGCGCACGCACAAGTTCAAAATGAAAATGTTTCTCTCGAAATAAGCCCCAAATACCCTAAGGCTCAAGAGGAAGTAAAGGCGTCGCTTTCAAGCTACACAACAGATTTAAATAAATCAAAAATTTCTTGGAAATTAAATGGGGAAGTGTCGATCGAAGCAGTTGGGAAAAAGGACTTTTACTTTAAGGCGGGAGAGGCGGGACTACAAACATACCTTGAGGCAGAGATACAGGCATCCGACGGGTCCTTTATAAATAAAAAAATTATTATAACCCCTGCTGATATGGCCATACTTTGGGAGGCAACCGACTCCTATGTTCCACCTTTTTACCGAGGAAAGGCCCTCCTAACTTCCGAGGGAATGGTAAAAGTGGTGGCACTAAGTAATTCACAAAACAGTGCAGGCCTAACATATAACTGGAAACTAGACGGCAACAATAAGCCGGACTCATCTGGGTATAAAAAAAATTATTTTATATTCAAAAATAGTTATTTAGATAAGGATAACACAATAGAAGTAACAACTTCCAGTTTAACAGGAAAAGGGGTAGGACAGGGGAAAATAATAATTAAACCAACAAGTCCAAAAATAGTTTTCTACCAAAAAGATCCCGCCCTTGGTGTAAAATATGAAAGGTCGTTAGGTGCTGGTTTTAATATAAACCCAAACGGAAGCATTGTTGTTGTCGAACCATATTTCTTTTCACCAAAAAATTTAGATTCAAGCGATTTAAAATTTGAGTGGTCTTTGGGAGAAGAATCGATAAGCACCCCAAGTCCTAAAAATGAGCTTGGTATAAGGCCAGAAATAGGCCAATCTGGACAATCTTCTGTTGGAATTTCCATAAGTAATATTAAAAAAATGTTTTTAAGCGCGAGTAAAAAAATAAATGCTATCTTCTAAAATAAAAAAAATAGTTGGTTTTTCTTTTTTGGTATTTTTTTTGACTAGCTTGGTTCTTCCTTTTGGTATTGTGTTAGCCCAAGAAAAACCAACCCCAACAATAACACTAGAAAGATATGTAAACCAACAAAGTGGCACAAATGGTTTTTGGATGTGGGGTTTAACCGTAGAAACAACAAATGTTGAAAACGGCGCAAAAATCTGGGCTTGGCTTTATGAGTTACAAAATGGAGAATATAAGATCGTAGATAGCCAAACAAGTAACCAAACATTGGTAGTAACAGATAACTACACAGAATACACTACTCCGTTTATTTTAGTACCAGGGAGCACCTATACAGTTAAGATGCTCTTAGTAGGAACAAACATATCAAAACAATATGGCCCAGAAAAAATACCAGAAGGAGGAGAAGTCTCGGTTATTGGTGGAGGAGGAAGTTCTGGTGGAGGGAGTGCTCCAAGTATAAATGTGCAATCTCTTGTTTGTTTTCCGATGAACTATAACCCAAACGACCAAACACCATTGGAAGGAAAGTGGTGGTTTAAAGTTTTGGACAATGAATATACAGCAACCAGATTTAAGGGGCCGTACAACGACGAGGATGAATGCAAAAAATCTATTCAGGAAATTTACTACAAACCTGC
>JAHJBA010000043.1 GCA_018813625.1 Patescibacteria group bacterium
GCTTTTAACCTCTGGAAATGTAGTCTCATCACCCAAAATCAAATAGGCCATTTCCGCTCGTGTTCTTGAGAGCTTGGGATATTCAGCCAGTACCTCTTTCAAATAACCAAGTCTTTGTTCAGACGTCTTGAAATCGCTACTCTCAGGATGACTTTCTCCATAAAAGAAATAATTTTTATTGTCAGTAATAAGTTCACCAAAAGGACACATGTAGTGTTTTTGCTGACTACCTTTTTCTTTCCACCATCGTGTTAGCTTGTCAAATTTAGGAATATCATAAAGAAACTCTTTCTCTGGTTGCATAGAGTGAAATCTATTTATGTTTCTATAAGGGGCATAGTCCGTTATCTTACAAATAGCCTGGCCAGCGCTAATCCCAAGAAATATTTTCTCATCGTGAACTGCTATGTTATAAAGTGCTTGTGTCAGGTATTCAGATTTCATTTTGCCTGCTTCATTAACTGCTGCAATTCTAGCATCTTCATCAATTCCTAATCTATTTGAGAAGTTAAAAATATAATACAAACATTCCGATGACCATTTTTGGGTATCTAAGCCATTGAGCCTGACGTTAGATTTGTCACGGATATGGTTTTCGAATATCTTAACAAAAGAGAAATACGCATTCTCTATAGGCTCATATTGTTCTTCGGTTAAATTTGGATAAACTTCACTAATGTTATCTAATTCTTCATACGCTGACCTACTGCCATTCTTGACTTTATCAATAAGCTTTTTTATGTGAGCTGCTATTTTTTGGTCCTCTTTCGTCTCTTGAAGCGCATGTGTTTGTTTTTCTATTATTCTATTCTGCTCTTTGTTTTCTATCTGAAGCCTATTGTTATCATTCGAGATAGTTTGAATTGTTTTCTTTTCCATATTCTTAATTTTATTAGCAGTTATAATACTGCCAACAGTCCCAATCAATACAAGAAAAGCGCCAGCAGCTAAGGCAAAATTAAAAAAAATTGACCACGTATAAATGTTATGCATTATTGAAGGCCCCTTTCTTGTATTCTTCTTATAACAATTAATTATACAGACCTGTTTATCTTGTAATTTTGAATGATATTGAACCAGATTAATAAAAAATCTGGTTCAAGAATGCCATATCAACAATTTTAATGCCTGTAAAGCCATTTAAAAAAATCAACTACTGTGAAAATATAATTTAATCAAGAAGGATGAGCCGGAATGTTCTTTTTGGACTAGAAATACCCGGCTTCCTTTCGGGTGGAACCTTCACAGGGTCAGGAATAAATCCTTGGGTCTTATCTATTTTTTGACAAGGCATTCTCGTTGAATGGATGCTCTTGTTACCATTGATAAAATAAAACTTTTTATCCACACGAGCAAAAAGCCCGGCTATTTGGCCGGGTTTTTATTTTGGTACGGGGTAGTAATTGAATTGAAAAGGGAAAACCACATTAAAAAATACATTAAAAATATCATACAAAATAAAAAAGGTTTTCAGTTAAAAACTAAAAAACTTTTTTTTATGGTGGGCCGTCAGGGAGTCGAACCCGGGACCTACTGATTAAGAGTCAGTTTTTTTACTATTTCATATAATTTCACATACCGTAATATTTTATACATAAACGCTTGACATAAAAGGATTTTAACATTAAAATCAAGTCATATAGGTTCATAGAATATACCATATTTTCATCATAAAATGATGGACAAATGATGGACAACTTTTTATGAGGTGATTAAATGACTGCTAAATGGCAAAAGACTAATTTTCCTGGTGTGAGGTTCCGAGAGCATAAAACTCGTAAGCATGGGATCAAAAAAGACCAATACTTCTCTATTTATTACAGACTGAATGGTAAAATTAAAGAAGAGGCCATAGGGTGGGCTTCTTCAGGCTGGACAGTAAAGAAAGCAGCAGATATCTTATCCAACCTTAGACAATCTCAAAGAATAGGGGAGGGTGCTCAAACGTTATCTGAAAAGCGTGAAAAAGAGTCTGAAAAACGACAGGTGGAACAAGTAAAACTTGAACAGGAAAAGATAGACAATAAAACCTTTGGATCTTTTTTCAAAGAAGAATATTTGCCGGCAGCGGAAAAGCATAAAAAGCAGTATACAGTCCAAAATGAAACCAGTCTTTTTAATAATTGGATTGATCCAGAAATTGGTCATTTGCCTTTTAATAAAATCAAACCCTTTAATCTTGAAAAAATCAAAAAGAATATGCTGGATGCAGGCAGGGCGCCAAGAAGTTTGCAGTATTGTTTTGCCACTTTTAGACAAGTATGGAATCATGCACGAATCAATGATCTTGTAAATGAATACAGCCCAACACGAAAAGTAAAGCTGCCCAAAGTTAAAAATAATCGATTGCGTTTTTTTAGCCATGGGGAGGCTGATATTCTTCTGAGCACTTTAAAAAGTAAAAGTCAGCAAGTCCATGACATGACTTTATTTTCTTTACACACTGGCGCAAGAGCCGGAGAAATATTCTCTTTGACCTGGGGAGTTGTGGATCTTGAGAATGGTACAGTA
>JAHJBA010000044.1 GCA_018813625.1 Patescibacteria group bacterium
GAAAATTTCTTAGGAAAAATGATAAACGAAGCAACTTTTTCATCTCCCATACGTCTCGTCGGTTTTAATAAAATTCCAGCGATAGGAGCTGAATTCAAGTCTTTTGAAAAAAAGAAAGATGCTGAAGAATATGCAAAAAATTCAGAATCAAAAATAGCTTGTGAGGAAATACTAAAAGAAACAGATAAAAAAATAATACCAATAGTATTAAAAGCAGATGCCTGGGGGTCAATAGAGGCAATTGAAAAAGAAATTGGAAAGATAAAAGATGAAAACGCGGAATTCAGGATAATACAAAAAGGAGCTGGGCCAGTTTCAGAGTCAGATATAAAAGCAGTGGCCTCATGCGAGGACGTACTCATTATAGGTTTTAATGTGAAAGCAGATGGTAGTGCCACTGAACTCGCTTTCAAGCGTGGCCTGACTATCTCCTTTTTTGACATTATCTACAAAATGACCGAGTGGCTAAAAGAGGAAATGGAAAAAAGAAGGCCAAAAGTTGAAACAATAGAAATTACAGGAAAAGCTAAAATAATAAAAGCCTTTAGTAGAACCAAGGAAAGACAAATAGTGGGAGGAAAAGTTTTAGAAGGAAAAATATCTCTTGGTGGAATTGTAAAAATAATGCGCAGAGAAAATGAAATAGGCAGAGGTAAGATAGTCAATCTGGAAAAAAATAAAACAAAAACCAGCGAAGTTGAAGAAGGATCTGAGTTTGGAACAATGATTGAATCAAAAATTGAAATTGTAGCTGGTGATATTATTGAATCCTTTTTAATTACACAAAAATAATGACCCAAAGAAATGAAAGAGTGGCTCAATTTATTAAAGAACTTTCAGCTCAATTTTTAGAACGTGAAGTTAGTAATATTTCTTTAATTACAGTAACCTCTTGCACCACTTCCCCCGACTTAAAACGGGCAACAGTATTCATGACTGTATTTCCTAGTTCTAAAGAAAAAGCTGCATTGGACTTTGCAAAACGAAAAAGAACAGAACTTAGGGATTTTTTGAAAAAAAATATGCAGACCAGAAACATTCCTTTCATTGACATAGAGATAGATCAAGGTGAAAAGAATAGGCAAAAAATTGACGAACTGCTTCGAGAAAAGTAATATATATTTACGGCCTGGTAGATAAGTGGCATGAGCGTAGCGAATTTGATAAATAGCCAGAGATCTGCCAAGCATAAATGTGTTAGAGTTAATTTGTTAAAAAAATTAAAAATGGCCTGGTAGCCAAGTGGTAAGGCAGAGATCTGCAAAATCTCCATTCGGCGGTTCAATTCCGCCCCAGGCCTCCAAAAAACAAACTGCTTTGTTTTTTGGCCGGTTCGCGAAGCGAAATTGCCGATGTAAGCAAGGCGAACAGGCAACAGGAAAACGAAAGCCCGAGTGGCGGAACTGGTATACGCGCACGACTTAAAATCGTGTCTCGCAAGGGATGTGGGTTCGATTCCCACCTCGGGCACCAAAACTTAATATTTTTCCGCCCATAGCTCAGCTGGTAGAGCACTCGCCTCTTAAGCGATTGGTCGTTGGTTCGAATCCAACTGGGCGGACCGCGAATATATAAATGTTATGTATTATACATATATTATAAAAAGTAAGACGAGAAATTATATTTATGTAGGCATAACTTCAAATACGGAAAGAAGATTTTTGGAGCATAATAATGGAAAAAATAAAACGACAAAACCATACAAGCCATTTGATTTATTATTAAAAGAAAGTTATTCTACAAGAGGAGAAGCTAGAAAAAGAGAAATATATTTAAAATCAGGAATTGGAAAAGAATTTATCAAGTCAAATTTAAAATAAAATATCAATGCCGAGGTGGCGAAATTGGCAGACGCACTTGCCTTAGGAGCAAGCGGGAGTAATCCCATGGGAGTTCAAGTCTCCCCCTCGGCACAGTGCAATGGCGAAACCTGCCTGCCGGCAGGCAGGTTGGTATACGCGCTAGTCTTAGGAACCTGCCTGTCCGGTAGGCAGACTAGTGCCGCAAGGCTTGAGGGTTCGAGTCCCTCCTCCAGCACCACTTGACATTTATTTATAGGTATGCTATCATGCGAATATGAATAAAATAAACAAAAACTTAATAATTTATGCCTTAGGAATCCTGGCTATTTTTACATTTGTCTTTTTCTTCATTACACCTAAAGAAGTTAATGCTGCTAGTTGGAACGCAAGCAATGCTAAAAATTATAATTATAGTTTTGATACACCAAATTTTACATACACAAACAGCTATAATAGCGGAAATACTGATTACACAGACACAGGCCATACAACATATCCACCATCAACCGACAATCCTTCAACTTCCAATGGAGCTACATCTAATTATCTTAACCCCGTACCAACTATTTCTCAAATATCCCCTTCCAGTACTCCCATGGATACAGAGGCTCTAACTATCACTGTCACTGGGTCAAAATTTATGGTGGGTTCAATAGGAAGAGTAAATGGCGAAAATAGAACTACTAATTATGTCTACGAAAAAATAAATGGGATTAATCGTTTTAAGTCCACTGTCCTTACAATGGATCTAACAAAAGAAGATTTATATAGCGGTAGACCAATTACTATAACTGTGTTCAATCCTGCTCCAGGTGGAGGTACTTCAAATGCTGTAAAATTTAATGATAATGAAAAAGACAGCAGTCTAGCAGCCGGCGCAATATTTGGAAGCGATGGCTTTATGCCAAGAACATTCGTTCAGTGGCTTATGCTTATAGTATTAGTTGTATTGCTAGTCATATTGGTTAGAAAAGCATATAGAAAAAAAGAAAAATACGAAGAAGTTCCATTAAAACACGCATAAAATAATCACTTAAAAACACCAAAAAGTCAGCCTTCAGGGTTGACTTTTTGTTTATTATATGATATACTCTTAGCAGAAAAAGTTCGTTAAATTTAAAAAAATCATTATATGAGAAAAGTTTTCTTCCTCCTCGTTGCGCTCGCCTTTTCATTAGGGCTTGAGTGCTTTGGCCAAAGACAGCCAGTGCTACCTTATGGCAATCACTCCCCTGAGGAAATCTATGAACTCTGCATGGGAACTTCCGTAAAATCTTTAGAATTCAGAAAACTCGTGGTAGAAATACTGCGTGAAAACCTGAAAGACACTCTGATTTTTTCGGAAAAAAATCTCAAGTGGGCTTCTGGATATTTTTCTTCAGAAGAAATGTATTTGGAGGAAGGTCAATATGAAAATAGTGGCTGGAATCCGACTGGAAAAATTGAATTTTTCCCAGGACATAAATGGCATGGATTTGTTATTGTATTTCGTTGCGGATCTCACTTTGCAGTTATCTGCAAACAAGACTGTGCAAACATTCTTCGCATTAAAAAGACTTCCAATGAAAACCAAATCCATCCAAATCCAGTAACAATTGTTCATGACACCGTCTACGCAAGCGAACAAGTTGTTTACCAAAATAACCAGGATCGCTGGAGCGCCAGTAATGGCACTCAGAATTATACTTACTACAGTAATTATAACGATCCGCGCGTTGTGGAAAGTTATACTTACGCTCCAATGGGCAGAGCTTATAATTACGGTTATAGCAACTGCAATCCAGGTTACGGCAACTACAATGGCTACGGCCACGGTGGTAACCAAAGCCAGAATTATGGCTACGGTTGTACTAATGGCACAGCGCCAAGTGCATCCTGGAGCCAGCCTCAAAATACTGGCTACAGTTATGATGGCAATAATAGCTGGGGAGGCCAGCCCAACTGGAACAATCCGCCAACTAATTATAACTACTGTAATGGTAGTGGTTGGTTAAAAAAATAAAGAACACACCCTGATGAAAATCAGGGTGTTTTTTATGCCTAATTTTTAGGCATAAAAGGTTGACCCTGTGGTA
>JAHJBA010000045.1 GCA_018813625.1 Patescibacteria group bacterium
CGTTAACATATGTTTGGAGCGACAGTCAAACTGGAGATTCCATTAATGTTAGCCCATTAGTAACAACAGCTTATACCGTTGTTGGAACTGATGTGAACGGATGTTCAGCATCTTCGGGTGTTGTAACAGTTACCGCGAATCCTTTACCGAACTTAACTACAAGTGGTAATACGGCTATTTGCTTTGGAGATTCGGCTCAGCTTAGTGTTGCAGGTGCTTTTACTTATTCATGGACACCATCAGCTGGATTAGATGATCCAAACATTTATAATCCCATGGCATCTCCTTTAAGTACCACGACCTACACTATTACTGGAACAATTGCAGGATGTTCAAACACTGCAACCTTAACAGTAACTGTGAATCCCTTACCGACAGCCAGCGTTAGCAATGACACTACTGTTTGTGCAGGAGCTCCCGCTATTCTTTATGCAGGAGGAGGGAGTGCTTATTTATGGAGTTCGGGTCAAACCGGATCATCAATCAATGTCACGCCTACAGGAACAACAACCTATACAGTCACTGTTACAGCTTTAAATTGTAGCGATGTGGCAAGTGTTGTTGTAAATGTAATACCAGCGCCGACAGTTACTGCTACTGCTTCCGGCAATGACACGATTTGTGCAGGGACATCAATTATTCTTAGCGCGAGTGGAGGAGACACATATACTTGGAGTGACGGTCAGTCCGGATCCTCTGTAAATGTAAGTCCTCTAGTGACAACTACTTTCATGGTCACTGGCGTTGATGTAAATGGGTGTTCAGATGTGGCAATGGTGACGATAGAGGTTAATCCTATTCCCAGTGTTTCAGCTATGGTTACGAAAGATAGTGTTTGTATAAATGGAAATGTTATCCATCTTACGGGGCAACCCATTGGTGGAGCATGGAGTGGGACCGGCGTAAATGGGAATTATTTTTATCCATCTAGCGTTGGTATCGCAGGGTCGTATTTTGTGACCTATACATACATCAATTCCTTCGGATGCTCAGGAGTTGATTCAACTGAGATAAGCGTAATTGCTACACCGGTAATAGACACTATGGGGTATGCAGGTAATGATTTTATGATCGTCGGAGATTTTTCTGGCGGGCCTATTGAAATCATTGTAGGCGGAGATCACTATGCTCCATATCTAGTCAACTCGACAACAGCCCTTTTTGAAAACGTTGTTATCCAGGACAGCGCCTTGGTACTGTTGTTGTACACAAATCTGGATGGTTGTTTTACTTACTCTAGTTACTACACTGGAGTTAACGAAACGCCAATAAAAGACGAAGATCTTAAAACATACCCAAATCCTTTTTCCGACATTTTAAATGTTGAAATTCCGGATGGAAAATATGAGGTTATCCTAACTAACATGGTAGGACAGAATGTCCAAACTATGACAGTAGACGGAAGCTTCATAATTTACCGAAATGGTTTAAAAGCAGGGTTATACTTGCTTCAGATTATTTCAAATGGTAAAACCATTTCCACCAGAGTCATGATTCAGGATTAAATATTTAAATCCCCAGTGTATCTTGTATGCATTGGGGATTTTTTAGTTATGCTATAATAAACACGAGAGTCGTACTATTATTAGTTTAATTAATCTAATTCTATGAATATTAATTTACAAGGCAAAAATATGGACATAACGGAAGCCATTCATGACTATGTAATTAAAAAGATTACGAACTTAGGTAAATTGCTTACAAAAATACAAGATTCTGGTGGCGAGGTCTTGGTTCAGTTTAGTGTAAGCAAGACGACGAATCATCACAGGTCTGGAGAAGTTTTTCGCGCAGATTGCACGATTGTTATTGATGGGAAACAGTTTCATTCTAGTTCTGACAAGGAAGATATGAATGAAGCCATTGATGATGTAAAAGAAAAACTTTTTAGAGAAATTAGACGCTCAAAAAATAAAAAAGAAGCTCTTTTTTTAAGGGGAGCCAATAGGGTAAAAAATATATTAAAGGGGCTTACAGACTGGAAGAAATAAAATTTTTGTAATCAGTTTCTTTTTTTCCTTCAGGTAAAACCTTTAGTATTTTGAATTCGTTGTTTTCTAACTTTGCGTTTGCAATAATGATTCTCTTTCCGCGGTGGAAAAAGAAAATTCTTGGCCAGTTATAATAAGCACGGAATTTATTGAAATTTTTTATTGGGTCGTCATTTAAATCTATTAGTCCGTCTTCTTTTTTAATTTTTTTGCAGTAAGTTGCTTCGTGGTCATTTTGTGGGATAGGTTTCATTTTACCGATTATAAAATTAGGTAAAGTTTTTACTAAAAGTTTTCCTCCAATTTTTATTAATCTTTCTCGTAAGGTTGGAGCTGTTTCGTCTGGATCTATTTGAGTTTTTTCGGAAGACAAAACAGGTCCAGAATCCATTTTGAATTCCATTTTTTGGATTGAGACTCCGGTTTCTGTTTCTCCGTTTAAAATAGCAGACTCGACGGGTGAGGCGCCACGATATTTGGGTAATAGGGAATAGTGAATATTTAAAGAGCCAAATTTGGGTAAATTTATCAATTCCTCAGGCATTATTTTGCCGTAGGCCACAACCACAAACAGGTTATAGCTTTTAGCTTTTAGCTTATAGATAAATTCTTCGTCTAATTTTTCCGGCTGCAAATATGGAATATTATTTTTTTCAGCCCAAATTTTTACAGGTGGGGGAGTAATTATCATTTTACGTCCTTTCGGCTTATCTGGTGCAGTTATAATTAATGACGGCAAATAGTTGTTTTTTTTCAAAATTTCCAAAGTTTCGGATGCTACTTCTGGTGTTCCCCAAAATACAAAATTTAATTTATTGTTCATTTTTATATATTATCAAATGGGCTTTTAATATTTTTAATAGCTGGATTCATGACATGAGTATATATTTGAGTTGTGCGAATATTAGAATGTCCTAAAAGTTCTTGGACATAACGTACGTCGACTCCGTTTTCAAGTAGGTGAGTTGCAAAAGTATGTCTTAAACTATGAAAGGTGGCTGGTTTTGTAATGCCTAACTTTTCAAGACTTTTTTGAAAAACTTTTTGTGCAGTTGCAGTTGTTAATTTTCCGCCCCTTTCGCTCTCAAATACATAATTCTCATTATTTTTTCCAGCGATCATGTTTTTTATTTCATTTAAAATTTTTTCGGGGAAAATTGTAATCCTATCTTTCATTCCTTTTGAACCCTTTAAGTGTATTGTTAATCCATGCAAATCTAAATCTTTAATTTTTAAATTTACTAATTCACTTACTCTTAATCCAGAGCTATAGGCTAGGGTAATCATAAGTTTGTGTTTGTAATTTGTTATGCTTTCTATTATCCTTTTTATTTCATCTCTTGATAATACAACAGGCAAGCTTTTGTTTCTTTTTGCAAATTTTAGGTTTATTTTTTCATATATTTTTAAGACCTGATTATAAAAAAAACTTAATAGCATTTAAATATAAATTGATGGTCTGTGGAGATTTTCCCTTATCTTTCAATAACAGGAGAAAGTCCTTTATGTTTTCTTCCTCCAGTTTATTTAAGTTTGCCTTTTTATATTTGAAATAAAACTCTAAGCACATCAAATAGGCCTTTATTGTTTTCGGGCTATAATTTCGTAACCTTAGTTCTCTTAGGGCTTTATCCAAGTGTTCTTTCATGATAAAATGTAAATACAAAGGTCGATTATAGTTTATAATATAATACTCAACATAACACACAAAATATTATATCATAACCAAAAACAGTCCACAAAGAAACGAGTTAGCTGTAATTAATTTGAAATTTGTAGCCTTTAATGGTATGGCAAAAATTATTTTATCAACTTAAAATACCCTACCAATGAAAAATGAATTAAAAAATCAGTTAATCAAAATCGCCAAGGAGAAAATCCCAGATGTTGATGTTTCCCATGATTTTGACCATGCAATGAGAGTTTTATCTAACGCTGAGAGAATTGCGAAAGATGAGGGTGGCGATTTGGATATTATTTTTCCCGCTGCCTTATTCCACGACATAATCGTGTATCCGAAAAATCATCCCAATAAACATAAATCACAAGAAGAAAGTGCGGAATCAGCGGAAAAAATACTAAATTCTTTTGGCAATTTCCCGCAAACAAAGATTGAAAAAGTAAAAACATGCATCTTGGAATGTTCTTTCAGCAAGGGAATCGTTCCTAAAATGTTAGAGTCGCAAATTTTGCAGGACGCTGACGGACTTGAAGCGACCGGTGCGATATCTATCATGAGAACTTATTCCTCGACTGGGCAGATGAAAAGACCTTTTTACAATATTGAAGATCCTTTTTGTAAAAATCGCGAACCGAATGCTACAAAATTTGCTCTTGATTTATTTTACGTACGATTACTAAAAGTTGCTAAAAGAATGCACACAAAAACAGCTAAAAAAATTGCCAAAAGAAGAACTGATTTTTTAATAATTTTTTTAAAAGAGTTTGAATTGGAGCTAAAAGGCAAATAATTTTGCCCGAATTATTTCGCTATCGCTCAAAATTCATTAAGTCTTCTCTATTTTCTACACCAGTCTCCAATTAACCAAAACAAAAACCACCCTGAGTTTATTGAAGGGTGGTTTTTTAAATCTCTATTCACTATTCTAACTTATTTCTAGTTCTACAACTTCCTTCTTAACCCCTTTACTAATTACTTCTTTCATTTCTTCCTCTTCATTTTCTTCACTCTTATAACCAGTACCAGCTGGAATTCGACGACCAATAATCACATTCTCTTTTAATCCTTCTAAATAATCAATCTTGCCAGTTACAGCAGCATTGATTAATACGCGAGCAGTTTCTTGGAAAGAGGCGGCTGACAAAAAGCTTTGTGTGGATAAAGATACTTTAGAAATTCCCAAAAACAATTCTCTACCTTCTGCTTCCTTCTTTTTATCTTTTTTAGCTTGTTCATTGGCCAATATTAATTGGGATTTTTCTATTACCTCTCCTGGCAAAAGATCAGTTTCGCCAGAATCTTCAACATAAACACGACTAAACATTTGCTTGATGATAATCTCCACATGCTTATCATTTAATCTTTGGCCTTGAGAAGAATAAATGTCTTTTATCTCTCGCAAAATATAATCTGAAACCGCTTCTCGACCGCGCAATTCATATAACTCTTGTAAATTAACAGATCCTTCGGTTAATTGCTGGCCTTTTTCAACCTGATCACCGTCTTTTACCCACAACTTATAACCAATTGGCACAATGTACTCTTTGGTGTGCTTGCCTTCGTAAGTCAAAATCAAATGTCTCTTTTCTTTGTTAACTGTTCCTGCATACTTAGCTTTTACTTCTTCCCCAGAATC
>JAHJBA010000046.1 GCA_018813625.1 Patescibacteria group bacterium
ATTTTCCATAATACGTGTTGAGCAAACGGAGTCTTCTACCGCAACGATCATTCCCTTTTTTAGGGAACCGTTTTTAATTATTAGAGTTGCTTGAATTCCTCGTTTTGGGTCAAGGTTTGCTTCAATAACGAAGCCAGATGCATTTTCTTTATGATTGCCCGTGAAATTTTCCATTTCTGCTAGTATTAAAACGAGTGAGAGTAAATCACTTACTCCAGTTCCAGTTTTGGCAGAAATTTCAACGAACGGCACTTTTCCCCCATAATTTTCCAAATATATTTCATTTTCTGCTAGTTCTGTTTTTGTCTTTTCAATATTTGCTCCCGGCTTATCTATCTTGTTGATCGCAACGATATATGGAATTTTGCTTTCCATTATGGCTTTCCATGCCTCAATAGTTTGTGGTTTTACTCCATCTTCTGCAGATACCACTAGAATTGCAATATCTGCAACTTTTGCTCCGCGCTCTCTCATTTTTGAAAAAGCCTCATGGCCGGGTGTATCAAGAAAAGTTATTTTTTTCTCTTCCCCCTGTTCGTTTTTGTGTATAACCTCATAAGCTGAAATGTGTTGTGTTATTCCTCCAGCTTCATGTTCGACGACATTTGTTTTTCTTATATAGTCAAGAAGTTTTGACTTGCCGTGATCGACATGGCCCATTACTACAACAATAGGAGGGCGCGCAGAACTATTTATTTGTTCATCTTTCTTGTCCATTTCTATTTTATTTCCGCTCTTTTTAATACCCTTTCTTCTTCTTCTGTTAATTCATGTTCTGACTTTCCGTTTTTTATAGGTTTAGCAAAAACACTCATTCTTTCACGGGAGTACAAACTTGAAACAACGACCCCATCACCATCTTCATTTAACATTCCGATTGCAAAACTTTGATTACTGCCTTGGTCAGGGAAGGGGTTGAATCGCACCGTTTCAAGACCTCTTATACTCTTCCTTAATTTTTTGTTTATCTCAGTAATTTCCAACTCGGCTTTTTCTTTTGCTGACTTTAATTTTGCAATATCATTTTCTAACACTCCTATGGTGTCTTCTAGGTCATTTGCTTTTTTTCCAATAAAAAATTTTTTTAGGCGTTTTTCCGTTTTTACCATCCAAAATGTACCTACTAAAATTGCTATTCCGGCAAAAACAAAAAAAGCGATTTCAAGCTTTATATTCATAGTTATTTACTATATACTATTTTTGTGGAAAAATCAAAGAAAATATACCTAGATTTTGCCTCTACCACTCCAGTTGATCCACGGGTTTCTTTTTGGATGCAGAAAATATTAAAAAATAATTTTGCTAATGCCAGCGCCATCCATAATTTAGGGGTAGAAACCAAAAAAATTTTAGAAAAAAGCAGAATGAATGTGGCAAAAATTATAGAAGCGCATGGCGATGAAATAATTTTTACTTCCGGAGCTACCGAATCAAATAATTTGGCGATTTTTGGGACTTTAGAAAATGTTAAATCTATTTATCCGCACATTGTGACTACAAACATAGAGCATCCGTCGGTTCTGGAAGTTTGTAAGCATTTGGAGAAAAACAAAAAAGCGGAAGTTACTTATGTACCAGTAGAAGAAAGCGGAATAATAGATCCTAAGAAAATTAGAAAAGCTTTGAAGCCAAATACCGTTCTAGTTTCCGTAATGTATGCAAATAATGAAATTGGCACTATCCAACCAATTCAAGAGGTAGCAAAAGAAATTAGGTATTTTAATAAAGTTAATTCAAAAAAGATAATTTTTCATTCAGACACTACTCAGGGGATAAATTATTTACCTATTAGGGTTGAGAGGCTCGGAGTAGATTTAATGTCTTTTAATGGAGGTAAAATATATGGGCCCAAAGGGGTTGGGATTCTTTTTAAAAAAAGAAAAGTTGAATTAACTCCAACCATATTCGGCGGGAACCAAGAGTTTGGGTTAAGATCTGGGACAGAAAATATTGTAGGTATCGCCGGTTTATCTCTGGCGCTAGAAATTACAGAAAAAATGAAAGAGAAAGAAAACAGAAGGTTAACAAACTTGCGTGATTATTTTATTCAAAAATTATTGAAATTAAGTTCTGAAATAAAATTAAATGGTGATTTGTATAAAAGATTACCAAATAATATAAACATTACTATTCCGAGACTTCCAAGTGATTTATTAGTTTTAGAACTTTCAGCTAGGGGAATTTTTGTTTCTGAAAAAAGTGCTTGCAAGGCTGGAGAAGCAGGAAATTCTTATGTGGTTGAGGCTCTTTCTCGAAATAAATCTAATTCGGGGAAGATTTGTAAAAAAAATGACAAAAAAATCGGTTCTTTAAGATTTTCTATGGGCAGACAAACGACGAAATTGGATATCGACTATACAATTAAATCTTTGGCAGAGATTTTGAAAAAGTTAAAAAGGTGGTATAATTAATTTATGGACATAAAAGATCTAAATAAATCACAGCTTATATTACTTGCGATTCTTTTGAGTTTTATAGTTTCGATTGCAACAGGGATAACGACTGTAACCCTAATGGAACAAGCACCGGAGTCTGTAACTATTCCTATTAATCGAGTTATCCAACAGACTGTTGAAAAAATAGTTCCAGTTAGCAATAAAGAAACAATAACTCAAGCATTATCAGAGGATCAGAAAAAATTACTTGAGGAGCTTAAGGCAATTAAACCTCTAACCGTTAGTCTCTTTCTGAAGGAGGAGAATGAAGACAAACTTCTTGGGACGGGATTGTTTTTGGGAGACAATAGGGTTGTTATAGCGTCTGTTATACCTGAACAAAATGAGGGTGAAGTGTATATAGTTAAAAGTATTTTAGGAGAACAAGTGGTGTCAAAAATAACACGGGAAAAAGATTTTACTATTATTGAAGTGGTTGATACTAGTGTTCCAGTTATTCCAGATCCAAATTTGACTCCGACATCTGACTCAACGATGGATACGAATGACGGATCTATTCTTTCTGAATAGTAGTAAAATTTAATTACACCTATGCCACCGTTAAATAGATTTACAACTAAAGCTAAAGATGCCATAAAAAAAGCCAATGAGCTTGCTATTGAGCGTGGACAAAATCATGTGTCTTCTCTACATTTACTTGCTGCCCTTTTGCTTCAAGAGGAGAGCATGGTTAATTCCATTTTAGATAGATTGGAGGTGGACACCATGCTTCTCACTGACTCTATTTTAGAGGCCATTGAATTGCCTGAGACACGCAGTACTCTGTCTCCCGCATATCAAATTTATCTTAATCCTGATCTAGCACAGGTAATAGAGCATTCAGCAAAATTAGCCGAATATCTTAAAGATGATTTTGTTTCAACCGAGCATCTTTTTATTGCAATGCTTGAGGTTGCCAGTGAGGCACGGGAAATATTAGCAAGATTTAGAATTCACAAAGATTTAGTAATGAAGGTTTTAGAAGATCTTCGTAGTCAAAATATTACTGATGTTACGGAAACTAAAAAATTTCGTTTATTGTCAAAATATACTCGGAATTTAACGAAATTAGCAAAGGAGGACAAACTAGATCCTGTTATAGGACGTGACAACGAAATAATGAGAATCATGCAAATTCTTTCTCGTCGTACAAAAAATAATCCTATTCTAATAGGCGAGGCTGGTACTGGGAAAACCGCGGTCGTAGAAGGACTTGCCCAGAGGATAGTTAGGAGCGATGTTTCAGAATCACTGAAAGAAAAAGAGCTTGTTTCTCTTGACCTGGGCTCTTTAATTGCTGGCACAAAATATCGTGGAGAATTTGAGGAAAGATTAAAGGGGATTATGAAAGAAATTGAAAAAGCTGAAGGGAAGGTAATTTTGTTTATTGATGAAATTCACACGATTGTTGGAGCAGGAGGTGCTGAGGGGACAATGGATGCTTCAAACATGCTGAAACCAGCTTTGGCACGAGGAGAACTTCGTGCGATTGGTGCCACCACATTGAGGGAATATCAAAAACATATTGAAAAAGATCCTGCGCTCGCTCGGCGTTTTCAACCAGTGTATGTTGATGAGCCGTCAATGGAGGACACTGTTGCGATTTTAAGAGGACTTAAAGAAAAATATGAACTTTTTCATGGTGTTCGCATTACAGATGATGCTATAGTTGCCGCGGTGAACCTCTCTACTCGTTATATCACGAACAGATTTTTACCAGATAAGGCAGTTGATCTTATAGACGAAGCTTCTTCCTCTCTAAAAATTGCACTTGAAAACAAACCTCCAGTTTTAGAAGATGCGCATAGAAAAATAATGCGTCTTGAAATCGAAAAAGAAGCGCTCAAAAAAGAGAGTGAAAATAATAAACAGACAAAGAATCGGGTTAAGGACATAGAGAAAGAAATAAGTAATTTGCGCGAAAAAACAAAGGAGCTTGAATTGAAATGGCAAAATGAAAAGGAAACCGTTATTGAAATTCGCTCAATTAAAAAAGAACTAGAAGCCATGCGTCTTGAGGCAGAAAATGCCGAGATGCGTGCAGATTTGTCTCGTGCGGCAGAAATTCGTTATGGAAAAATTCCTTCTTTAAAAAAAGAACTTGAGACAAAACTTGTGAGATTAAAAAAATTACAGAAGTCCAGAAGGATTTTAAAAGAAGAAATTACGGCGGAAGAAATAGCAGAAGTTGTCGCTCGTTGGACGGGTATACCTCTTATGAAAATGCTTGAAGAAGAGCGTGAAAAATTGGAAAGGATGGAGGGAGAGCTACGCAAGCGGGTTGTGGGTCAAGACGAGGCAATTAGTCGCGTTTGTGATGTAATTCGACGATCGCGTGCAGGGATCTCAGATCCCAACAGGCCCATTGGTTCGTTCATCTTTCTTGGTCCTACTGGCGTGGGTAAAACAGAACTTACAAAGGCCTTAAGCCAATTCATGTTTAATGATGATAAGGCCCTTGTTCGTGTTGATATGTCAGAATACGGGGAACGACATTCGGTTTCAAAGCTGATTGGTTCTCCTCCAGGATATGTTGGGTACGAAGAATCTGGACAACTTACAGAAGCTGTAAGGCACAGGCCTTATACCGTTGTTCTGTTTGATGAGGTTGAGAAAGCGCACCCAGAAGTTTTTAATATGCTTCTGCAGGTTCTTGATGAAGGAAGGTTGACTGACGGAAAGGGAAGAGTGGTTAACTTTAAAAATACGATTATTATTTTAACCTCTAATATTGGCTCACAATTTGTAGAAAAAATGGAATCAATAGGATTTTCCAATAAGTCTAATAAGGAAGATTATAGTAACATGAAAGAAAAAGTTATGGATGCCATGAAGGATCATTTTCGTCCGGAGTTTTTGAATCGTCTTGATGAAATAATAATATTTGATATTTTATCGGAGGAAGCCATTAAGGAAATAGTTAATTTAAGAATAGAAGTGGTAAAAGAAAGACTGGCATCTAAGGGCGTCGATTTTAAGATTTCCAATGAAGCACTTTCTTATTTAGCAAAGGAGGGATATAACCCACATTATGGCGCACGTCCATTAAATCGTTTGATTCAAAATAAAATTTTAAATCCCGTTGCCTCCTTTATGATTTCGAATGGTGTAAAAAAGAACGATACGGTGTTTGTGACTGTAAAAAATAGCGAACTTGTTATAGAGAACAAAAAGATCCGTGTTAAGGGACGAGCGAGCAAAATTAAAAGTCCTGTTCGAGCGAGATCTCATTCCTGAAACAAAAATAGAGCAATGGTATAGACTATTTTAATCCGTAAAGATTGTTGGGTCTTTGTCCACTTTCAGAATAACTTCTGCTTTCTCCAGTTTTTTTATTAATATATACAAATTCAATCTTGTTGGTTTTTTTATTGTTTTTTCTGTAAGCTAAAAAATTTTCGTTTGGTTCTGGATATTCTTCATACCCTTTATTTTTTAAATCTATAATTTTTTCTACAACACTGTCAGGCATAGTTTCGTTTTTATTTTCTTTCAGAGTTTCTTGTTTTGCCTTTGCTTTTTTCCTG
>JAHJBA010000047.1 GCA_018813625.1 Patescibacteria group bacterium
TAATTTATGAAAAAATATATATCAATTTTACTTCTCACATTGTTTATTGTTCCCTCCGTGGCTTTGGCTTCTTGGTGGAATCCTTTTAGTTGGTTTCATAATTGGAACTTTCTCAAGAAAAACCAGGAGATCCAAATTTTAGAAACTCTTCCTGGGGAGATTGAAAAAAAGTTGGACGATGCATCAGCCTCAACTCAAACACAAAACATTATAGACTTACAAACAGAAGAGTCTAAGATTCCAACTAACACAAACACATCTGTTCAGGTCGAGGCGAAGCCTATCAAGCCAGTTGTGGTTGCAAGTGACACCTTACCACCAAGTGAAATAAATAAGTATGATAGTTTTGTAACTTGTCTAAAAAATAAAGGCGCAGTTTTTTATGGTGCTTCATGGTGTTCTCACTGTAATACCCAGAAACTTCTTTTTGGAGCATCAAAAGACTTATTGCCTTATACTGAGTGTTCTGTCCCAGATTCTCGAGAGCAGGCAAAAGCCTGCAAAGATAATGGTATTATGGCTTATCCAACATGGAAATTTGCTGATGGCTCACGCTTAGTGGGCGAAGCTTCTTTTGAAGAACTAGCACAAAAAACTTCTTGCAGATTACCTTAATTTTTTTTGATTATGTTATAATAAATAAATAGATACGTTTTAGTCGGCGTCTCTATATTAATGCGATATTATTACTTATTTTTTAATTTTTAAACATGAGTGAAGAAAAATGCCCTGGTTGTGGCAATGAAACATGTACTTGCCCACCGCAAGAAAGTTAATTATCTCTAGGATAATTTCAAATTAAAAATAGCCCTTTGGGGCTATTTTTAATTGTTTTTACCCAATTTTTGTGGTAGATTCAATATGCGAATGTTTTGGAATTACTAAATAAAAATACAAAAATCATGTTTAATAAAAAATACGAAGATTTAGGAGTTCTAGTTCCAGAAATTTTATTACCTAAAAAGGGTATTGATTTCTCTAAATGGGCGATAGTGGCCTGTGATCAATATACTTCCCAGCCTGATTATTGGGGAAAAGTAGAAAAAATTGTAGGTGATAATCCCTCTACCTATCGGTTAATATTGCCAGAAATTTTTTTGGAAGTTCCAGACAAAATGGAGAGAGTCAATAAAATACATTCGTCAATGAAAAAATATTTAGAACAAAATATTTTTGAAACCAAAAAAGGTGCAGTTTATCTGGAAAGGGAAGTTGCCGGGAAGATCCGCCCTGGATTAATGGTAGCTTTGGATTTAGAAAAATACGATTTTAATGTTGGTTCACAGACATTGATTCGCGCGACTGAAGGAACTATATTGAGTCGTATTCCACCAAGGGTAGAGATTCGCGATGGCGCTCCGCTGGAATCGCCTCATATTATGATTCTGATAGACGATCCAGAGAAAACAGTGATCGAGCCACTTAAAATTTACAAAAACAAGGAAGCTTTATATGATTTTGATTTAATGCTTGGTGGAGGCCATATTGCTGGATGGTTAGTGGAAGAAAATGAATTAGACTCATCTTTGCAGGCACTCAATAAATTGGCTGACCCAGCTTTGTTTAAAAATAAATATAACACTAAGGAAAATCATGGCGTACTTTTGTTTGCGATGGGGGACGGTAATCACTCCTTAGCTACAGCTAAAGTAGTTTGGGAAAATCATAAAAAGGATTTACCAGCAGATCATCCGTTAAGATATGCGCTAGTGGAAATTGTCAATTTATACTCAGAAGCATTAGTTTTTGAGCCCATTCATCGAGTAATTTTTGGATTGAAGAAAGACATAATGATGTCGGCAAAAGAATATTGGCCAGAATTGATTATAGAGCAGGTTGCCGATAAAATCGCAATGGAAAAAATTATTAAGGAAAATACGGGAAAGCAAAAATGCGGTTTTGTAAGCCAGGAAGGTTTCTTTGTTTGGACATTTATTAATCCTACCAGTCAGTTAACCGTGGGCACACTTCAACCCTTTTTGGATGAATTTATTAAGGTCGGCGCAGAAAAGATAGATTATATTCACGGGACAGAGGAAATTTGCTCTATGGGCAAAATAGCTGATAATTGTGGCTTTTTTCTGCCCTCAATGAGCAAGAACGACTTATTTAGAACAGTTATTTTTGATGGTGCTTTACCTAGAAAGACCTTTTCTATGGGGGAAGCCCATGAAAAAAGATATTATTTAGAGTGTCGTAAAATTCTCTAAGGAGCGGTAATTGGAATATTTTACTGGCTTAGGATTTTTAATTTGGTATAATAAAATAATGGAAGATGATCAGTTGGAAAACAAAACAGCTTTTAGAAAAATGGTTTTAATCATCGGAGGTGTTGTTATCCTTGCGGCCGTGACAACCGCTTTTTTAATTTTTAGAAATGGATCAAAAGAAACATTTAATCCGGAAACATCAAGTCAGGATGCGCTAAACTCCCCAACAGCTTCTGAAGAAAAGGCACTCTTTTCCGAGGATATTACCACTTGGGAAAACTATTATTGGCCAGGGAAGATAAATACGCACTATCCAGGTGACTGGCAGTTTGCAGAAGAGATAAGTAAAGATGGAATAATTTCTGGACTCAAAATAATTCCTCCAACGGGAGACACAAAAGACATCATTTTTATAGGAGGAGACTCTGTTAAATGTTCTGATGCTCTTAAGTATGCAAAGAGTAGATGTTTAAAAAATAACGTGCAAATACCTTTTTACACTAGCAGTGAAAATCAGGAGGTCCTAACTGCCTTTGATTTGATTTTTCAGAATACTATCTTGAACGAAATAGAAAAATAAAAAGTGACATTACGTAGATATTGTCATTAAGATTAATGCTTAGAATATTTATTCTCCAGTATCATATCTTTCAAGATATGAAGCAAGCTGTCTGTTCACCTTTAAAAATGTCGCCCTTTTGGGAAATTCCTTTAGTTGCCTTGCTCCAATGTAAGTCGCTGTACTTCGTAGAGATCCCATTAAATCTTGGATAAAGTCATGAATACTTCCCTTATGTGGGATAAGGGCGTATCTTCCTTCACTTGCGCGGTATTCATCTTTTTTTCCGTAAAATTCTTTCATTGCTTTATTTGAAGAAGACCCGAAATATTCTTTGAATTTTTTTCCATCTTTAATAACTGTTTTTCCTCCACTTTCCTCAAAACCAGAAAATAGAGATCCGCACAGATTAAAATCTGCTCCTCCACAAAAAGCTTTTGCAATATCTGAAGTATATTGTTGCCCGCCATCGGCAATTATTCTACCGACACCTTTTTCATTTGCTATTCCGTGAGCTGAGTCCGCACATTCTATGACGGCGGAAAGTTGCGGATATCCCACCCCAGTCATTTTTCTTGTGGTGCACGCAGACCCTGGGCCAATACCGATCTTCACTATGTCCGCACCAGCCAAAATTATTTCTTCCGTTATTTCATTAGTTACAACATTTCCAGCAATAATTATGTGTTTTGGGCAAATTTCTCTAACTTTTTTTATTACTTCAAGAAAATTTTGTAAATATCCATTTGGCACATCGAGACAGATAAAAGAAAATTTTTCAAGTAATTTTTTCCTCTTCATAAGTTTTAGTTGTTTTATGTCTTTATCACGTATTCCGGTTGTGTAACAAATATAATCCGGCTTATTAAAAGTTTTGAAAAATTTTTCATATTCCTTCACAGAATAATATTTATGGAAGGTGGTTACTATCTTGTGCTTGGAAAGAATTTTTGCCATCTCAAAAGTACCACAGGTCGCCATATTCGCCGTCATTATAGGGATACCTGTCCATTTTTTAGGGGAGTGGTAAAAAGTAAAAGATCTTTCAATAAGAACATCTTTTCTTGACTTAAGGGTGCTCCTTTTTGGCCTCAATAGCACATCTTCATAATCTAATTTGACATCATCTAGGATTCTCATATGTATAAAGTATACACTAAATTAGATTTTTAAGAAGTTTGGA
>JAHJBA010000048.1 GCA_018813625.1 Patescibacteria group bacterium
ATTTACTTAATAATATTTAAATTATACTACTTTTTTGCCATTTGAACTACATGGAAAGTTGAAAATAAAAAACACCCCAAATAAATTAGAGCGTTTTTTATGAGATCCAGAAGTCCTACTGTGTTATTAATACTTAACGATATTCCCTCGCGGTACAATCATTTGGTTTTCCCTTGCGGTACGACCATCAAACTTCTGAATATCAATTGCATTATAACATTACATCGAGTGAAGTTATCCACACCTTGATTTTATAGGATAAAATTTAATTTATGTCAAACAAATAATCTATTGCTAGAGCTTCTATATTCGTTCCACAATTAATTTAAAGGATGACTTTTTTTTGCGAATTTCAATTTGTATCTCAAAATCCCCCACCTCTTTTATAGGCTTTTCAAGCGTTAAAAATTCTTCATTGATTTCAGCATTATGCTCTCTTTTCATTGCCTCCACAATCTCTTTTTTATGGATTGCCGAGAAAAGGCTTCCCTTTTCATTAGCCCTTCCTTTTATGACAACAGCCTTTCCTTTTATTTTTTCTAGATTTTTTACAAGAAGGTCTTCTTGAATTTCTTTTTCAATCAAAATTTCTTTTTTTCTTCTTTCGAGATCAGCAAGAGTTTTTGTTGTTGCCATTTCGGCTAATTTATGTGGAAGCAAAAAGTTAATGGCATATCCGTCATTAACATCTTTTACGTCATGCTTTTTCCCTACCCTTGGCACATCTTTTAAAAAAATTATCTTCATATTTTTATTTCCAATTTAATAATAACTCAACCGCTTTTTCCATTTGTGGGTCTTTTTCTTCCTCAAAATCCTTTTCTGTGATCTCGATTTTATAATCTGGCATCAAACCTTTTTCAGATATTGAAGTACCATTTGGCGTCAACCATTTTGCAACAGTAATTTTTAATACAGTGCTTGGAGTAATGTCTACAACTTCTTGTATAGATCCTTTGCCATAGCTTTGGCTTCCTACAAGAATAGCACGATCATGGTCTTTCATTGCACCTGCAACAATTTCTGAGGCTGAAGCTGAACCACCATCTATCAAAATAACCAATTTAAGTTTATCATTAAACATATTATATCCTAAACTCCTATATATTTTTTGTTTTTTACCATTACCATAATCCTCTATTGCCACGATTTTTCCGGCGGGTAAAAACCAACTTGAGATGTCAATAGCAGTATCTAAATATCCTCCAGGATTTCCACGTAGGTCAATAATTAATTTGTCGGTTTTCGCTTCATAAAATTTCCCCAATGCGTCGCGGAAAAGACTTGATGAGTTTGCTGTAAAACTATAGAGTCTTATCACAAAGACTCCGTCTTTTCTTAATTCCGAATCCAGGGTTGGCACATTAATTGTATCGCGGACAACTTTTATTTCCTGAGGATCTCTTTCGCCTTCACGAAAAATTGTAAGTGTTACTGTGGTTCCCCTTTCTCCGCGAATAAAGTTAATTGCCTCGTCGATGGTTAAGTCTGAAGAGATCTTGTCGTCGATTTTAAGAATTTTATCTCCAGATTTTAAATTTGCCTTATAAGCTGGAGTGTCCTTGAGCGGGGCAATTATGGTCAGTATCTTATCCTTTATTCCAACTTCCATGCCAATACCACTAAATGATCCGGAGATGTCTTCTTCAAATTTTTCTTTTTCACTTGGGTCGAAAAAAACACTATATGGATCATTTAAAGACCCAACGAGTCCTGATATTGAGCCATTAATTCTTTCTTCATCTGAAACTTTATTAGCTTGTGGATATTTTTCATTTATAACGTTCCAAACCTTCCAAAATGGCTCAAAGTCTGCTGTTATTTCGACAGGTGTCTCTTTGTTTGAGATAGAAGTTGTTTCGTCTATTTTTTGTTGCTTATGGGATCCTATATATATACCCAATAGAAAAAAAGTGGCAACGGCCAAAATTGCGAGAGTGACGCTTTTTGTCTTTAAAAATTTCAACATTTTTCGTTTATATTATATCTTTTCGTTATCCTGATAGTAAAATCTTTCCGGCTCTTTCCTTTCGAGTATGTCGCTATTTTCAGAAAAATTTTCCAAATCTTTTTTTGTTCTTCCTGACCTAAATTCTCTATAAGTGACATAACTTAAGTAAATAAATATTAGTCCAGAAAGAGTAAATAAAATATTTTTCCAAGAATTTGGAAAACCCAAATATGGTAGAATCGCTACCCAAACCCCAAATATTAAAAGCAATCTGGCTTTATACATTTGTATATTATACTCTTTATAACACTCAAGTGCAACTAAAAATATACAGATTTTTGTTTGACAAAAATATCTTTTAAGTTTATTCTAAAAATGAAAATATTCATTGAAAACAATAAAAAAATTATATTC
>JAHJBA010000006.1 GCA_018813625.1 Patescibacteria group bacterium
AAGACTTTTTGACATTTAAGATCAATATTGCTAATATGTTTAAGTCTCATTTGAACCGGCACTGAATCCGGTTCACAAAGGTCCATAATGAGATTTTATTAGTTAAAATAATGAGCGTAGCGAGTATATTTTAATTAACCCAGCACATAAACTACAGAACTCTAAATATCTAGCGTAAGATAAAACTTTGTTGGTTTATGTGCTGGGTGACGATTTTTATAGTCGTGATGCTCTTTAAAAATTAGTCAATGGAAAATATAGACATTAATGATCGAATCTATGAAGTCGGCTATCTTTTGGTACCTACGATTCCTGAGGAAGAAGTTCCTGGGAATCATGGTAATTTAAAAGAACTTATAATTTCTTATGGAGGAGAAATAGTTTCTGATGAAATACCAAGAAGGTTGAATCTTGCTTACACCATGTCAAAAGTAGTACAGAATGTGAAAAGTAAATTCGATACAGCATACTTTGGTTGGGTGAAGTTTTCAATGGCTAGCGATAAAATTTTGGAGTTAAAGAAAAAACTCGATATTGATTCCAATATCATCAGATTTTTACTCATAAAAACTGTTAAGGAGAATACTATTGCTGCCAAAAGATTTATCAGCAGGGATGTAACTCATAAGAGAGTTATGTTTAGCAAGGAAACCGAGTTAAAAGAGTCGGTCCCGATAAATGAAGAAGAGATAGATAAAGAGATAGATGCTATGGTTGAGAATTAGTTTTATTAAAAATTAACCTTTAAAATCATGTATTTAAATAAAGCAATTGTAATAGGAAATCTTACTCGTGATCCAGAGCTTAGGTCTTTGCCTTCAGGGATAAAGGTGTGTTCATTTTCCATAGCTACAAATCGAGTATGGAAAGATAAAAATGGCGCGAGACAAGAAGCAGCTGATTATCATAATGTGGTAGTATTTGGGCGTCAGGCAGAAACAGTTTCTCAATATATGAGAAAAGGAAATTCAATATTGGTTGAGGGAAGAATGCAAACAAGAAGTTGGGATGATAAAGAAAGTGGCCAGAAAAAATATCGTACAGAAATAATTGCTGATAGGGTGCAGTTTGGTCCCAAAGGGGGGTCTACTCCTAGTGCATCAAGCGCTGAAACTCCAAAGGCTTCAAAGCAAGCGGAAGAGGTAGATACCATAGAATATCCTGAGGAAGACATAAACCCAGAGGATATACCTTTCTAGATTATGAAATCCCGTTAGAAGCCGCGGTCGCAGTTGGTAACGGGAATTATAAGGAATTATTAGATATTAACTTAACAGGTAAAGGTTTTATTTAAAAAGTAAGACCGCGACCTGCTTCTAAACGGGATGAAACAAGATTACTTTTCATCAAATAATATAAAATATATAGATTACAAGGATATTGAAATCCTAAAAAAATTTATAAACCCAAGTGGCAGAATTATGAGTCATAAACGCACTGGTGTGACATCAAAAAATCAACGCAAGCTTGCTATGGCCATAAAACAAGCTCGTTTTATGGGCTTGCTTCCGTTTGTGGCCAAGTAAAGAGTTTATTTGCTTGAAATAAAAAAACCGGACTATTGTCCGGTTTTTTGTTTTATCCGTATGCCTCATTTCGGCTAGCTTAGAATCTCGCTCGCTACGCTCTCTCGACATATTCTCCAGTTTCAGTATTGATTCTGACGGTGTCTCCCTCGCTGATAAACATTGGCGCATTGAGAGTTGTGCCATTTTCGAGGGTGATAATTTTATTTCCACTTTTTGATGTGTCTCCTCGGACTGCTGGAGGAGCTTCCTTTACTTTGAATTCCATCTTAATGGGAAGAGTCAGCCCGATAGTTTTTTCTTCTCCATCATCATCCCAGACTAGGGCTGTCACATTTTCGTTTTCTTTTAAAAACTTACCTGCATTACCCAGAAGGGAGGCATCCAGTTTAAATCTATTTTTAGGGTCTTCTGGATCGCAGAACCAATATTCCTGCCTGCCGGCAGGCAGGCTCCTTGATTGTGCACTATATAAAAATTTTACTTCTCTTTTTTCTATGTCTGCCTCATTTGCTGTATCAGAAACATGAAAGGTTGCAGCGATTGTTTTTCCAGATATTAGGCTTTTTAATTTCACTTGATTCTGGGGTTTCCTCTGTTGTGTGCGCGCAACATGGCTTTCCACCACTTCGCAAGGTTCATTATTATAAATAATTATCTTTTTTTCGCGTATTTCATTATATTGTAATTGTGACATATGGATTATGGTAACAGAATAATTTATAAAATCAATAACACAGCATGGTCATAAAACTTTTCTGGCGAACAAAACGAAGCCAGTGCTCGCAGGCGAAAAGTTTTATAACCATGCTGTTAATTAAGATTCTTCTGCAAACTTTTTTCTAATTTCCTTCAGTATTTGGTCTGCGATTTTAGAATTTTCCTTCAAAAAAGTTCGAGTAGCATCATAACCTACTCCCAATTTTACTTTTTCTTTTTCCTCACCAGCTGGTAGATAGAAATATGAATTGCCAGTTTTTTCTACAATTTTGAATTTCTCGCCCAGGGCAATAATTTCACCTTCCTTTGAAATTCCCTCATTATAGATGATATCAAATTCTGTTTGTTTAAACGGAGCCGCGACCTTATTTTTTATAACCTTTACTCGAGTACGGGAACCGACAGTATCTTCTCCTTTTTTAATTTGTGCAATTTTTCTTATATCAAGTCTTACAGAAGTGTAGAATTTTAATGCTTTTCCTCCTGGCGTGGTTTCAGGATTTCCAAACATAACTCCGATTTGCATTCGAATTTGGTTTATAAAGATAACAACGGTTTTTGAGCGGGCAACAATTGCCGTGAGCTTACGTAAGGCCTGCGACATTAATCTTGCTTGTTTTCCAACATGATAGGATCCCATGTCTCCTTCTATTTCGTCTTTTGGGGTAAGGGCAGCGACAGAATCTACGACTATTACGTCAACTTTTCCAGAGCGCACTAGACTTTCTACTATTTCAAGTGCCTGTTCTCCTGTATCTGGTTGAGAAATTAAGAGATCATTTATCTTTACCCCCAGTTTTTTTGTGTACTCTGGGTCCATTGCGTGCTCAGCATCAATATATGCACAGATGCCCCCAATTTTCTGTGCTTCCGCAACAATATGAGAGGCTAGAGTAGTTTTTCCGGATGATTCTGGTCCAAATATTTCGATAATTCTTCCGCGAGGAATACCGCCGACACCGAGTGCCATATCAAGGCCAATGGATCCTGTTGGAATAGAATTTATATGTACTTTTGGGGTTTCTCCCATTTTCATAATAGACCCTTCTCCAAATTTTGTTTGAATCGCTTTTAAGGTATCTTCAAGGCCCGATGTTCCCATACTTTTGCTTTCTTTTTTGTCTTTTTTCTTTTGCATATTATTGTTTTTCTAACATTAATTTATAATTTTTTTCATCACTATTTCCAAACTTATCTTCAGCTTTTATGCTGACTATATTATAACCCGAAAGTAAAGCGATTGTTTCTTCAAAGTTTCCAGTTTGATCTATTGAAATTTCTCTGTCATTTAATGTTAAATTTATCGCATTTTTTGCATTTCCTGTTATTTTAACGATACTTTCTGTCAATTTTGAATTATCCACTATATTTACATTTTTTATTTTTACACCAAAAATTAAATCTTTAGACCTGAAGAATGCATAGATAATGATAAAAATAAAAAAAACAGAAATAAAAAATATCTTTAATATTTTTTTTGCGTTTTGATTCATCCCGTTAGAAGCAGGTCGCGGTCTCTATTTAATAATAATTGTCCCATTAGATAGCTTGCGACCGCGGCTTCTAACGGGATTCATTAAATTACATTATCTCCATTTTCGTCGCGATTTATTTTTTCCAATACTTCTCTTGGCTTTGCTCCGTCTCCAGGACCTATTACTCCACGCTCCTCAAGCATATCCATAAGTCGAGCTGCTCGAGCATAACCCAATTTTAATTTTCTTTGCAAATATGAGGTAGACGCTTTTCCAGCTTCTACCACACATATTCGTGCTTCCTCATACATCTCGTCGTCATCTTCATTGGCGTCGTCTAGCGTACTTTCAAAAATAGACTTATCAGCTGATATTGAGCCACTGGTTAGGGATATTTCTTCAGATATTTCATCCCTATATGAGTCTGCTAAATATTTTACAACTTTCTTTACTTCAGATTCTGATATGAAAGCTGACTGGAGGCGTTCTGGTTGTGCTTCACCTGAGGAATAGAGCATATCACCAGCACCTAAAAGTTTCTCTGCACCGCTTGCATCAAGAATCGTGCGGGAATCAATTTGAGATGAAACTTTTAATGCCACGCGTGCAGGAATGTTTGCTTTGATCAATCCAGTAATAACGTTAACTTCTGGACGTTGGGTGGAAAGAACAAGATGTATGCCTACGGCTCGGGACATTTGAGCTAGTCTGACGATCGCTGCTTCAAGTTCTCTCGGATAGGTGGTCATTATGTCCGCTAATTCGTCTATTATAATGACAATGTAAGGCATTTTTTCCACCTCAACTTCTACTTCTTCGCCACTTTCATTTATTTTTGTCTTCTTCGTAGTTTTGCCGAGAATATTGTTATGATAGGACTCTATGTCTCGTACAGATTCAGCCTCTAGTATGTCATAGCGACGATCCATTTCTTTAGCTGCCCACTTAAGTGCCAAGATTGTTTTCTTTGCATCAGTTATTACGGGAGTAAGTAAATGAGGAATTCTATTATAGAGAGTGAGTTCCACACGCTTTGGATCTATCATTATAAATTTTAGATCATCAGGTCCATTTCTGTACAAAAGGGAAGTGATCATGGCATGGATGGTTACTGATTTTCCAGATCCAGTTGTTCCTGCCACAAGACAGTGTGGCATTTTTGCCAGATTGCCAAAAGTTGCTTTACCAGAAATTGCACGGCCTAAGGCGATGGTAAGAGGTTTTGGGGAATTTCTGAATCTTTCGTCTGCAAGCATGGTTGCAAGTCC
>JAHJBA010000049.1 GCA_018813625.1 Patescibacteria group bacterium
ATATTTTAAATCTAATCACTAGTATTTTTGTGCTCGTGGGTGGAATAAACTGGGGTTTGGTTGGGCTAGGAATGTTATTTGGCAGAGATTGGAATTTCATTGGTGTCGTATTTGCTTCTTTGCCTACCTTAGAGATTATAATTTATCTTCTAGTGGGACTTGCAGCTGTTATGAAAATATCCTGCTGTAGATGTATGAAATATATTAGTAATACCTGCTCAGTATGTAAAAGTGGAAATTTACAAGAAAATTTGTAATCAGCCTTATTTTATAAGGTTCTCTGGGGGCGTGATAGATTTGTGCTTTTTACATTAATGTGATACAATATTGGCTATAAACATGGCTTCGATATCGAATATAATATTTTTTATATTAACTTTTCTCTGCGTCTATGTGCAGGTTTTTTTTCTTTTAACCTTTTTTGAAAAAAAGAAAAAGATTCTTATTAGAAAAGAGTCTTTTGAACTTGATGAATATTTGGGAGTGACCGTTATTGTTCCTTGTTATAATGAAGAAAAAACGATCAAGGGTACGATTGATTCTCTCCTTGCTCTTGATTACCCAGAAGAAAAATTAAAATTAATAGTTATCGATGATGGAAGTAAAGATAATACTTGGACTGTTATTAAAGAGTTTGAAAAACATCCAAATATTAAAGTATTTCGTAAAAATAATGGAGGAAAATACACGGCGCTAAATATGGGGCTTCTGCATACGGACACCCCCTTTGTTGGATGTCTCGATGCTGATTCCTTTGTAGATTCTCAAGCATTAAAGAGAATAATGACTTATTTTGAAGACAAAGACACTATGGCAGTTGCGCCATCTATTATAGTAGATAATCCCAGGAACATTTTACAAGGAGCCCAGAAGGCGGAATATGAAATGGCTGTTTATAACAAGAAAATGCTTGCTTTCTTAGGAGGGATTCATGTTACGCCAGGACCTTTTTCTATTTTTCGAAAAAAAGTATTTGAAGATTTGGGTCCCTATAGGCATGCTCACAATACAGAAGATCAAGAGATAGCTCTTCGTATGCAGAAGAATCATTACAAAATAGAGCATTGTCCTGATGCCTATGTTTATACTGTGGCACCGAATTCGGTGAAAAAATTATATCGTCAAAGGGTTCGATGGATTTATGGCTTTATCAGAAACGCTATAGATTATAGGAGGTTATTGTTTAATAAAAAGTATGGCACCATTGCTTTCTTTACCTTACCTTCAGGACTTATTTCAGTTGCCTCGGCTATTTTTTTGTTTTGGATGTTTCTTTATAATTTCATTAGTTTTTTGATTCATAAAATAAGTCAAATAAAAATTGTTGGGCTTAGCTTCACAAACAATTTTTCTTTTGACTGGTTCTTTTTTGACACAAAAACAATTTTCTTTGTATCTATAATTCTATATACCTCTGTTATCGCTTCTCTTCTCATAGGAAGAAGTATGATAGAAGGCAAAATTCGTTTTTCTTTTGATATTTTGTATTTTGTAATTATTTATAGCGCACTGGCTCCGTTTTGGATTCTTAAGGCGATATATAACGCTATTCGTTCTAAACAATCGAGCTGGACTCTTGAAAGGGACGTAGATTTAATTGGCCTGGCTTCGTGTAAGGTGGAGTTGGCAAAAAAGGGAAATGCAACAACAATCTGATTGGAAAAGGTATGTTATAGTTTTTTTTATAACCTTAAGTCTTTTTTTGACGGCATTGTATCTGAGTAATTATTTTAATAGTAGAAAAGTTAATCAGCTCAAGGCTATTCAAGATAAAATTTCAATAGACATACTTTCTTCGGAGACTCAATTTTCATTACTTTCAGAACTTTCATGTAAAAATGTTTCTGACTCTATACTCTCTGGTGAGTTGGGCGAATTGGCGAACAAGCTTGAATGGGGACAAAGCAATATTGGTAGGTCAGAAGAGTTATCTTATTTGAAAAAATACTATTCTTTACTTGAAATAAAGGATTATTTATTGACAAAAAAGATTTTTTCTAGATGTGGCAAAAAATCTGCTTTCATTCTTTATTTTTATACCACAGCAGAAAATTGTAGTGAATGCGAAAAAGAAGGACTGGTTCTTACAGCTCTTCGTAAAAAATATCCCGAGCTTCGAGTCTATTCTTTTGATTATAGTATTGATCTTTCTGCCGTAAGGGCAATGCTCAATATTTATAAAATAGAGGATACAAAACTGCCCGCCCTGGTGGTGGACGAGGAGGTTCTTACTGGTTTTTATTCAATGGAAGAGCTAGAATCTCGCATAAAAGAATCCTTCAAGCTTCAAGAAGCTAAGCCGGAGGATAAGAAAGATAGTAATTAAGTAAATTTGTTGACTTTTTTATGATTATGGCTTATACTTCTATTTAGGTTAAGAAACCGTTACTTTAACGGCTCCTGAGCGTGAGCTCAGTTTTATTTTGTTCTTTTTAAAAAACATTAAAGAATGGTTAAAAATGAAGTAACTGTCTGTCCTGAGATAGACAAGAAAGAATTTCGGCTTCCTGATGATTGTTTAGGTATGATTGAACATGGATTCAGGGTTGATCCTTGGAATTATAAAAAATTTAATCTTTTTAAAAGCTTTTCTAAATTCAATAAGGATTGGGATGAATCCTTTTGTTTAGATTTCAAGAAGTTTTTAAAGAAAAATTCCCGGGATATTAAAGTTGGAGTTGATTCAATTTTTCTTGGCTACGAAGAAATTTCTGGAAAAAAAGAATTTTCTCTGGATAATTTGAGAGAATTATCTGCATCTGGAGTGATAAATCCCATAGAGTTTGATGATCTTTGGGTGATTTATCAATTGCTCAAAAATCAGGAAAAAGGAGAGAGTAATGGCAATCTTGCTGTACATGACAAGATTTTAAATGTAATACTTTTCAAGTCATGTCCTTCCCCGCTTATTCTTGAACATTTTGATGTTCCTTTTTCCGCACTATTGATCTGTTTCGATGGATCGTGGTGTATTGCAAAATTAGATGATGGAGATGAAGGTATCTTGTCTCAGAGCGGATTACGAATTTTTACAAAGATAAATATAAATTAAAAAGAAAAACCTCGACCTTTCGGCCGGGGTTTTGTTTTTGGAGCCGCCTCTCGGACTCGAACCGAGGACCTTCGCTTTACAAAAGCGTTGCTCTACCAACTGAGCTAAGGCGGCTTCTGCTAATAATTTTTTTCTTCCTCTTCTATCTTATTTTTTATCTCCCTTATTTTGTGCTTGTATTCTGAAACCATTTTAAGAAATTTTGAAA
>JAHJBA010000050.1 GCA_018813625.1 Patescibacteria group bacterium
GTTGATATTGGCAAAAAACTTTTGGAAAATATAGAAAGAAGGATTAAAAAAGTGAATGGAGATTTTAGACAGAAGGATATTTTAAAAATTTGGCGCAAAAAATTGCAAAAAGAAAGTATTTATTATATTGCAGATTTCAAAATATCATGCAGTAGTGGCACTTATATTAGAGGGATAGCTAATGCTCTAGGAGAAAAAATCAAGATTCCGGCTTTGGCTTTTTCGATAATGAGAGATAGAATAGGAGGGTTTTAAGGGACAAAAAGAAAAAAAAGATGTAGAATGTAATTTATGATAATTTCAGCAATTATAACAATAACTGGACTTACTCTTTTTGAGACTATTTCGTCTGTAGATAACGCTATAATTAATGCAGAAGTTCTTTCCACCATGAGCAAAAAGGCCAGAAAGTGGTTTTTAACTTGGGGAATGATTATTGCAGTGTTTCTTGTCAGGGGACTTTTGCCGTTTGGTATAATTTGGGCCTTTAATCCGACACTGAAAGCTGTTCAAGTACTTTCTGCCGCTTGGTCCAGCGACCCCTTGGTTCAAGAGTCCATTCATAAATCTGCGCCGATTTTATTGGTTGCTGGCGGAGTATTTTTATTGTTTTTATTTTTACACTGGCTGTTTTTAGAAGATAAAAATGTTGGATTGCCGAAGACCGAAAAGTTTTTTATGTCCAAAGGCGTTTGGTTTTACGCCATAGTTTCTGTTTTGCTTGCTATAATTGCTTGGTTTGCGTTAAAACAAAGCAGTATGATGGGATTTGGTGCGGTTGTTGGTTCTACTTTGTTTTTTATCACTCATGGATTTAAGCAAAATGCTGAAGCGCAGGAGAAAAAGTTATTAGGTGGCGTGAAGTCAGATTTAAGCAAGCTGTTTTTTCTTGAAATTATAGACACGACTTTTTCGATAGACGGTGTACTGGGGGCTTTTGCATTTACACTTTCGGTACCATTAATTTTAATTGGAAACGGAATTGGTGCGTTGGTTGTGAGAGAATTGACTTTGCGAAACATAGAAAGAATAAAAAGATATATTTATTTAAAAAACGGTGCAATGTATTCCATCCTTGTTCTTGGTGTCATCATGATTTTGCATAGCTTTGGTTTCCATATTCCAGAATATCTTTCACCTCTCTGTACTTTCATAATCATCGGCTATTTCTTCTGGAAATCAAAAGTACATATAAAGTTAGGCAATATTTGATTTCTATGATTCTTTAGTGTAATATTCTTTTGTAATATTAATAGTTATTTATTTAAACCAATGGGTATGGAAAACACGAAAAACATGGAGGGAAATTTGGAAATCGCCAGGGAAAATTTCAAAAAATGGAATAATCTCTTGAAAACTGGGGATCCCAAGAAAGTTGCTGACCTTTATTCCGATGGTGCCACTTTCTTACCGACCCTGTCCCCAAAGTTCAAATTCGGACAAGAGGAAACAGAAGGTTATTTTGAGCATTTTTTGCAAAAACATCCTTCTGGCAAGGTGACTGAAGAAAAAGTTCAATTTACTGATCAAAGTCATTACCTACATTCCGGTTTGTATGATTTTGAAGTTGACGACAAAACCGCACGAAGTATCGTACAGGCGCGTTTTACTTTTCTTTGGGGTAAAGATGAAAAAGGAGAATGGAAAATTCTCCATCACCACTCATCTGTGCTACCTAAGTAATAAAAAAAGCCCCCGCAAAGGGGCTTTTTAATTACTAAAATCTTGGGCCGTTATCTAGCCAGCCGAGAAGAAATCCTAAAATAAGAAAGATTGTTATCAAAATTGCCAAAATCCAATAAATTTTTTTCATGTTTCAATTATACATTAAATATGATATATTTTACTTGTTAAATGGAAAAAGAAATTGAAAAAGGGAAGGAACATCCTCTTTCTATCATAATCAATAATGCTATAAAAGTTTTTACAGAACTAGGGTTTTCTGTTGCTGTTGGTCCAGAATTAGAAGATATTTGGCATAATTTTGACGCTCTTAATGTTCCCAAGGATCACCCAGCTCGTGACATGCAAGATACTTTTTATATAAAAGGAGAGGAGGGTAAGGTTTTAAGAACACATACCTCTAATGTCCAAATTCGTTTTATGGAAAACTTTGCAAAGTCAGGACAGAAGCCACCTTTTGCTATTATTTCCGTTGGTAAATGTTTTCGCAACGAAGCGACAGACGCAACTCATGAAATGCAGTTCTATCAAATAGAGGGATTGATGATTGGAGAAGATATAAATATGGCACATCTAAAAGGAGTTTTGTCCCATTTTTATAAAAAAATGTTGGGTGAAGATACCAAACTTCGTTTTCGACCGAGCTTCTTTCCATTTGTCGAGCCAGGAATTGAATTTGATTTAACCTATAAAGGAAGATGGCTTGAAATGGGAGGGGCAGGTATGGTACATCCAAAAGTATTAGAAAATTGTGGTATTGATTCTAAAAAATATCAAGGTTTTGCTTTTGGTCCCGGGCTTGAAAGGTTGATGGTTGTAAAGTATGGCATGCCTGATATTCGTCCAGCTTATCATGGAGATTTAAGATTTAATCAGATTTAGGTGGATGAATCCCGTTAGAAGCCGCGATCGCAATTTAAGGATAAACAAAAATATGAGAACAAATTATCGAAAAATTAATAATCTAAAAAACCAGACACGCGAGTTGATCGCGATCTGCTTCTAAACGGGATGAAAGTATCCTATAATTGGTTGCAAAATTATTTTGAAGAAAAATTACCTAATCCGGAAAAACTTTCGGAGGGGATAATCTTTCATTCTTTTGAAGTTGAAGAAACAATCAAAGTTGGAGATGATATTGTTTTTGACATAAAGGTTTTGCCAGACAGGGCGCACGACTGCCTTTCACACTGGGGAATAGCTAAAGAAATTTCGGCTATTTTTAATTTAAAACTGTCTTCGCCGAATGGTTTTTTTCAGGAATTTTTAAGGTCGAACCTTAAGGGAGCCCAAGGTTCGACCTTTGAATTAAAACCAACGAATTTGAAAATAGAAATTCAAGATGAAAAATGTTTGCGATATATGGGTAGGGTTGTCAGAAATATAAAAATAGGAGAAAGTCCAGCTTGGCTGAAAGAAAAACTAGAAGCTATCGGTCAGAAGTCCATAAATAATGTTGTAGATATGGCTAATTTTGTGATGTTTGATTTGGGTCAGCCGATCCATGCTTTTGATTTGGACAAATTAAATAGTGCTAAGATTATTGTGCGAAGTGGAAATGTTGGAGAAAAGCTTACAACTTTGGATAAAAAGGATATCGAGCTCGATGAATCCGTTTTGGTAATTGCAGACGAAAAAGATCCGCTTGCTATAGCTGGAATTAAAGGTGGAACGAAGGCAGAAGTTGATGATACTACCAAAAATATTGTTATAGAGGTAGCTAATTTTAATCCTGTTTCTACTCGAAAAACCGCTAAAAAAATCGGTATTTTAACTGACGCGGTAAAAAGATATGAAAATGAAATTTCCCCGGAACTCTGCAAAAAAGTGATGAATGATATTACGGATATGATTATAAATATCGCAGGAGGGGAGGTAGAAGATATTGTTGATGTTTATAATAAAAAACCAGAGAAAAAAAATATTTCAGTTTCTGTTGAATATATAAACAAACACCTTGGTTCTAACTTTACAAAAGAGGAAATAGAGAATGTCTGGAAAAAATTAAATTTTGAATATGCAGAACAGAATGGTGTTTTTGATGTTAAAGTGCCAATTTTGAGGTTGGATATAACCGGTTCGCATGATTTATTAGAAGAAGTAATAAGAATTTTAGGTTATGACAGATTGGAAGAAAAATTGCCGGAAGTTAAATGTGAGAGAAAAACTAATGAATTATTTACTAAAATCCTTTATACAAGAAATAAATTACTGAGCGAAGGTTACTCGGAAGTTATGACTTATGCTTTTAGGAATAAAGGGGAAGTGGAGGTTTTAGCTTCAGCATCTGATAAAAAATTTGTGCGAAGCAATCTAACAGATGGACTGAGGGAGAGTTTTAAATTAAATCAACTCAACATGCCAGTTCTTGAGCTGAAGGAGGTAAAAGTTTTTGAAATTGGAACTATTTTTAAAAAAAATCGAGAAGAGATGCGTGTTGCATTTAACGAAGGAAAGGAAATTAAGGAAATATCTTTAGATGATTTTTGTAAAGATATGGGTGATGTAGAAAAAACTTTTATTGAAATGATTAGTTTAGTTCCAAGTCTTAGTGACCAAGCCAAATTTAAAATGTGGTCTTTATTTCCTTTTATTACTCGTGATGTGGCAGTCTGGGTGAAGAGTGAGGAAGAAAAAGAAAAATTGAAAGAATTATTTATAGAAAATGGAACAGAGCTTTTGATTAAAGAACCGTATCTTTTTGATTCATTTACCAACCCTAAAGACGGCAGAATTTCCTATGCTTTTAGACTGATTTTCCAGTCTTACGAGAGAACTCTTACTGACGATGAAGTAAATGAGATTATGGCAAAAATAGGCCATAAAATAAGGGAAAATTCAAGTTGGGAAATACGCTAAAAAACTAGTTTTTAGACCTATTTTTTGATATAATATAAGGAGCAAAATATTGTTTTTGCTCTTATTTTTTTTGATTAAAATGGCTAAAGAAAGGGAAGAAAAAAAAGGTCATCATTATAGCGCGGAAGACATCTCGGTTCTTGAAGGTCTTGAGCCGGTAAGGCGCCGTCCGGGAATGTATATTGGCACGACGGGTCCTGAAGGATTGCACCATTTAGTATGGGAAATTTTTGATAATTCGCGCGACGAAGCGATGGGTGGTTTTTGTGATACTATCGAGGTTGTTGTATTACCTGACAACCGTGTACGAATAGCGGACAATGGTCGCGGTGTGCCGGTTGATATTCATAAAAAAACGAAAGTTTCTGCTCTCGAGACAGTTATGACCACCCTACACGCTGGGGGAAAATTTGGTGGCGAGGGGTATAAAGTTTCTGGAGGACTTCACGGAGTGGGGGCGTCTGTTGTTAATGCTTTGTCCAATTATTGTAAAGCAGAAGTCCATAGGGATGGAGGGAAATATGTGCAGGAATATTCTCGGGGAAAGAAAAAAAGTTCGGTGAAAAAAGTTGCACCTTCAAAGCTTCATGGCACCATTGTAACTTTTGAGCCGGATGTGGAAATTTTTGGCGACATAAAGTTTGATTGGAATACAATAGTAACTCATATTCGTCAGCAGGCATACTTAGTAAAAGGACTTAAGGTCTTAATTATCGATGCTCGTGATTATAAGGGTAAAATTGACGATACTGATATTTTTTATTTCAAAGAGTTGGGTCTGGAATTGCCATCGGTGTCATTTTATTTTGAAGGAGGGCTCATTTCTCTTATAAAGTACTATAACAAATTCCAGAAACCGATTCAGGGAAAAATTTTTTATACTGAAAAAGAGCTGGATAGTGTCGGAGTTGAAATTGCCCTTCAGTATGTTGATGACATAGTGGACCGCATAGTACCATTTGCTAATAATATTTACACGCAAGAAGGCGGAACGCATGTGACTGGTTTTAAAACTGCACTTACGAGAACATTAAATACATACTGCAAAAAAAATGAAATGATGAAAGAGTCTGAAGGCGGATTTACGGGAGATGATGTTTTAGAGGGGCTAACTGTTGTTATTTCTGTGAAGCTTCGTGAGATCCAATTCGAAGGACAGACAAAAGCAAAGCTTGGAAGCATGGAGGCTCAGGGTGCCGTGGGAACGGTTTTTGGAGAGGCATTTACCAGTTTTCTAGAAGAGAATCCTGATGATGCAAAAGCCATAATAAACAAGGCCATCTTGGCCCTTAAGGCAAGAAAAGCAGCCAAAGCAGCCAAAGATTCTATCTTACGTAAGGGTGCCCTTGAAGGAATGACTTTACCTGGGAAGCTAGCAGATTGCCAGAGTAAAAGTGCAGAAGAATCAGAATTATTCTTGGTGGAGGGAGATTCTGCAGGAGGTTCCGCAAAACAGGGAAGAGATAGGCGTACGCAGGCCATCCTTCCTCTTCGTGGAAAAATTTTGAACGTTGAACGCGCGCGCATAGACAAAATGCTTGCCTCCAAGGAGGTAAAATCTTTGATCATTGCTATGGGGACTTCCATTGGAGATACTTTTGATATAGGAAAAATGCGTTATCACAAAATAATTATTGCAACAGATGCTGATGTAGACGGAGCGCACATTCGCACGCTATTACTTACGCTTTTTTATCGATACTTTAAGCAGATCATTGAAGCGGGATATGTTTATATTGCTCAACCGCCTCTTTATAAAATTAAAAAGGGCAAGGAAGTTAATTATGCTTATTCAGATGAGGAAAAACTAAAAATTATTGGAAAAGGAGCTGATATAAGTGAAATAGAAAATCTTGATGACCAGACTGCTAGTGTAGTGGAAGAAGAAAACGAAGAAGAAATTAAAAAGAAAATTTCAAAAGTTCATATTCAAAGATATAAAGGTCTTGGAGAAATGAATCCGGAAGAACTTTGGGAAACTACAATGGATCCGACTCATCGTATAATTAAAAAAGTAGATATAGCAGACGCAGAAGAAGCCAATAAAATTTTTGACATTCTCATGGGCACTGAAGTTCCACCACGCAAATCATTTATTCAATCCAATGCCAAATTAGCGGAGATTGATATCTAAAAAATTTTATTTTGGGAGGCGAGAGAGATTTTATTCTCTTGCTTTTTTATTTTTTCTAAGAATTTAGGAATTTTTTTGAAGTCTTCTGTCAGAGTTTCTCGCATTCCGCCGTTATAAAGTGCAGCGGCGGGGTGATAGAGCGGTAAAAAATATTTAGTTTCAATTTTATTGAATTTTTTGATCAAAAGTTTTCCGTGTATGGCAGAGATTTTTTCAGCGGGGAAGAAATCATTCATTGAATGCCGTCCAAGGAATACAACAAGCTTTGGATTTATAAAATTGAGTTCTTCAATAAGCCATTCTCGACAGGCATCCTTCTCTTCTGGCAGGGGATCTCGATTATTGGGTGGGCGGTATTTTACGATATTGGTGATGTAAATTTCCTCCCTTTTTAATCCTATACTTTCTAGCATTTCGGCCAGGAATTTTCCTGCAGCGCCGACAAAGGGTCTGCCTTGCTCATCTTCGCTTTTTCCAGGCGCTTCACCGATAAAAACTATTTTTGCATGAGCACTGCCGTTTCCTGGTACAGGCTGGGTAGCTGTTTTTTTCAATTCACATTTACACTGCGAAAACCACTTTTCGTGTATTTTCTTTAGTTCTTCCTGCTTATTCATAGGATTTTTATGACACTTGCGAGTAATATTTTTTTGTTTTTTCTTTATAAAGCCTGTTTACCCTTTGGTCTTCTAAAATGAATTTTATACCCTTAATCAGTTCTTTCTCTAGCCCCCTTTCTTTTGTTATTTTATCGGCTTCAAGCTCAAATTTTTTTCTGAATTGTTGATTGAAAATAAAATTATAAGGAAGAAACATAATTTCTAACCAATCCATTTTTTCATATTGTATTAAGTGAGCCAGTTCATGCCCAAACCACCCGAGTAAGATTGAGTCATTGAATGAGCTAATTGGCACATTGTATCTTCCAAATTGCTTCCCTGAATTAATAGAGATGACATAACTTCTTTTTTTCCAAGGAAAAAGAAAGGAATAAATGGATGGTGTAGCAGTCATTGTTTCATAAAACAGGGGAGTATATTTGAGTTTAATAGAAATATTATCCAATTCAGGATAATATTTTTTAGCCTTATAAAATATTTCTTCAATATTCTTTGGCAAAATCATTTTATTTTTTATCTTCAATTTCTTTTTTGAGTTTTGCGAGGAAATCAGCAGGGGTAATTCCTTCCAATTTTTCATTATTCCTGCCTTCTACGGTCATGGTGTTTGATTCTTTTTCTTTATCGCCTATGACCACGAGGTATGGTATTTTTTGCATTTTGGCATCACGGATTTTTTTACCCAAAGACTCGTTTGATTCATCAAGTTCTACTCTTATCCCGGCATCTTTAAGAAGCTTAGAGACTGTGCCTGCAAATTCTAAATGTTTGTCAGTAGAAATCGGCAGAACTTTTGCCTGTACTGGGGATAGCCAAAGGGGGAAGGCCCCAGCGTAGTGTTCAATAAGAAAAGCCATAACTCTTTCTATTGCTCCTATCGAAGAACGATGCACAACAATGGTTCTTTTTTCGTTTCCTTCTTTATCTATGTAATTTAAATTAAACCTTTCAGGCATTACAAAGTCATATTGTACTGTAAATGCTGTTTCCTCTTTTCCACGAATATTTTTCATTTGTATATCAATTTTAGGTCCATAAAAAGCAGCTTCCGCTGGTGCTTCTACAAAACTAGCTTTTCTTTCTTTAAGAACTTGGCGTAAAATTGCTTCGGCTTCATCCCATGCCTTATCGTTCTTATAATATTTTTCACTATTAGTTCTATCTCCTAAAGAAAGTCTATATCCATAGTTTTGTCCCATTTTTAACCCAAAAACATTAGCGATATATTCAATTAAATCTAAGGCACTATTTACTTCCTCACCAGCCTGTTTTGGGCCAGTACAAATAATATGAGCATCTGCTAAACAGAAACTGCGAACTCTCATCAATCCTGTCAATTCGCCAGATTGTTCATATCGGTATAATTTAGCTAGTTCTGCTATTCGTATTGGCAGTTCTTTGTAGCTGTGTGGTTTGTTGAGATAAAGTTCAAAATGGTGGGGGCAGGCCATTGGGCGTAACATAAATTCTTCTTCATCAATTTTTATTGGAGCGTACATAGAATCTTTATAGTAAGGATAATGCCCAGATTTTTTATAGAGTTCTATTTTTGCAATATCAGGAGTGCAGACATGTTTGTAGCCTCTTTTAATTTCTTCATCGACAATAAAACGTTCTAATTCTCTTCGAATTATAGTTCCTTTTTCAGTCCAAAGTGGAAGGCCTTTTCCGATCACGTCAGAAAATATAAACAAACCTAAGTCTTTTCCTAATTTACGATGGTCTCTTTTTTCTGCCTCCTCGCGCAATTTCAGATAATTTTCAAGTTCTTCTTTTGTTTCAAACGCAAGCCCGTAGATACGGGTAAGCATTTTATTTTTTTCATCTCCTCGCCAATATGCTCCCGCCACTCTATCTAATTTAAAACTATCAGGTTTTATTTCTTTGCTAGGATTTTCAACATGTCCTCCTCGGCACAAATCAGTAAAATTTCCGCAGGTGTAAAAAGTTATTTTCTCGTCTTTATTTTCTATTTCATTTATTAATTCAGTTTTGTATTCATTATTTTCAAAATATTTCAGTGCTTCTTTTTGGGTTTTTTCTTCATGGGTGAATTCTTTCCAAGTTTTCAAAATTTCCCGCATTTTCTTTTCAATTTTTGGCAAATCTTTGTCGGAAATAGGGGATTTAAATTCAAAATCATAGTAAAAACCATCTTCGATCACTGGTCCGATGGTTGCCTTGGTGTCAGGATACATTTCTATAACAGCCGCTGCCATCAGGTGCGCCAAAGAGTGTCTCAAGTTGTGTAATTTTTCACTTGTTTCCATGGTATCTATAATATCATATTTTTTGTATTTTTCACCATTTTATTTTCCCGGTAGTAGATTTTTGTGAAGCCTTTCAGGCGTGCTTGCGTATCACAAAAACTCACTACCGGGTTTTGCTTTTTATACTTAATATGCTATTATAAACTACATTATGGTAGTAAGAATGAGGCATACAAAATCGCATACAGCAAACAGGCGCTCGCATCATGCGCTTAAGTCTAGTGCTTTTTCAAAATGTGAAAATTGCAAAGAGTTGAAAAAGGGTCATACTGTTTGCCGATCTTGCGGGTTTTATCGTGGCAAAAAAGTCATTGATTTGATAAAAAAGACAGAAAAGAAGCAAAAGAAAGAAAAGGCTAAAAAAGCAGCAGGTAAGTAATTAGTAATATATGGCATCCCGAAAGAAACTTCACGGGATTGCTCATAAATTATATTCACTTCGTTCATTAATTTATGGCAAATAGGCACCTTTCCAGATCAATAGTACTTCAGACTCTTTTTGAGTGGGACTTTAATGGTGCCAAAGATGTTGATATTAAAGAAATAGTAAAAAGAAATTTAGAAGAATTTGCTCCGGGGCTTGAGGATGATAATTTTGTTTTTTCACTTATAGGAGAAATTTTTAAAAAAAGGAAATCAATAGATGAAATTATAGAAAAAGCTGCGCCAGATTGGCCTCTTGATAAAATTTCTGTCGTGGACAGGAATATTTTAAGAATTGGCTTGACCGAGCTTCTTTTTGGCGATAGAAATCAAGTTCCTCCGAAAGTTGCCATAAATGAATCTATCGAGCTGGCTAAAACTTATGGCGGAGAAAATTCCAGCAAGTTCGTAAATGGAGTGCTTGGCGCAGTTTATAAAGAGATAGGAGAACCTGGTAAGGATGAAACGAGCAAGAAGAAAAAGGCCGAAGAACCGGTAGATGTTTCAAAATTACCAGTTGAAAGAAAGGGCGGGGCTATTGTTTATGCCAAGAGAGGAAAAGATGTTTTGTTTGCCTTTGTGCATGATGTTTTTGGCTATTGGACTATTTCCAAAGGTGGCATAGAAGAAGGGGAAGACGAGGAAAAAGCAACTATTCGTGAGCTTAAAGAAGAAATAGGCTTGGATATAAAAATCATAGCCAAGCTCGGAGAGAATGAATATGTAGCCAGTCATCCAGAAAAAGGGAAAATCCTAAAAAAGGTTACGTATTTTTTGGCAGAAAGTGAATATCGCGAACTTATTCTTGAAAAATCGGGTGGATTGGATGATGCCAAGTGGTTCCAGCTTTCAGAAATTCCAGAACTTCGTATTTACAATGATATTGTTCCACTTATAACTCGCGCGGTTGAAATTATTAGTAAGAAGAGTAGTAGTTAGGCTTTAGGCCTTAGGCTCTAGCAAAAATGCTAATGCCTAGCGCCTAGTGCCTGGATTAATTTTTTATGATTCAATTTTCAGATTTTGAGAAAAAGACGAAAGTATTTTTTAAGGATAAAGAATTACTAAAGCAGGCTTTTTTACACCGTTCTTACATAAATGAGAATCCTTCAGTCGGCCTTTCTCACAATGAGCGCTTGGAATTTTTAGGTGATGCGGTTTTAGAGCTGATTGTTACTGACTTTCTTTATAAGAAATATCCTAATTACACAGAAGGTGAATTGACCGCTCTACGATCGGCCCTCGTTAATGCAATTATTATTTCTGAGGTAGCTTCGAAAATCGGAATGAATGATTGTTTGCTTTTGTCCAAAGGGGAGGCAAAAGATGTTGGAAAAGCAAGGCAATATATATTAGCGAATACTTACGAAGCTTATGTCGGGGCAGTATATTTAGACCAAGGATACGATGTGGTTAATAAATTTGTGAAAGAGACCCTTTTACCTTATACGGAAGAGATAGTGTCTAAAAAACTTTGGCGTGATGCGAAAAGTTTGATTCAAGAAAAAGCTCAAGAATTCGAGGGTATTACACCTTCTTATAAAGTTTTGCATGAATCAGGACCTGACCATGACAAGCATTTTACAGTTGGAATCTTTTTTGGCTCCAATTTAGTTGGAGAAGGTAAGGGAAAATCTAAACAAGAAGCCGAACAAAAAGCAGCAGAGTCCGCATTAAAAATCATGAATTGGTTAGACTAATATGCGACTAAAGAGTCTTGAAATAAATGGGTTTAAATCTTTTGCCAAAAAAACGTTTTTAGAGTTTTCGAATCCAGTTGTTGCAGTTGTAGGTCCCAATGGTTCTGGAAAATCTAATGTGGTTGAGGCCATACGCTTTGTGTTAGGTGAACAATCCATGAAATCAATGCGTGGTAAATTAGGGATGGATTTGATTTTTAAGGGATCTAAAAATTTGTCAAAGGGTTCTCGTGCAGTTGTTGCAATTTCTTTTGATAACTCTGATAAAATCTTTAAACTCTCAAATGAATCTGGAGAAAATATTAACTTGAACTATGATAATATTTCAATTTCCCGTGAAGTATATTCGGATGGATTAAACAAATATATTTTAAATGGATCGGAGGTCAGGCTAAAAGATATCAATGCGCTTTTGGCATCAGTTAATATAGGTTCTTCTGGTCATCATATTATTTCTCAAGGAGAGGCTGATAGGATATTAAATGCTTCACCGAAAGACAGAAGGGAAATGGTAGAAGATGCCTTGGGTCTTAAAATATACCAATACAAAATAAAAGAGGCTGAAAGAAAACTGGAGCGAACAAATAATAACATGAAAGAAATTTCTCTCTTGCGTAGGGAAAACGCGCCCCATCTGAACTTTTTGAAGAAACAGGTTGAAAAGCTAGAGAAAGCAAAAGAAATGAAAACAAACCTACTTTCTTTCTATCGTGAATATTTTAAAAAAGAAAGCGTTTATTTAGATCAAGAGAAAAATAAATTAAGTGATGAGAAAAACAAAATTATAGCGGAAATAAAAGACATAAGTAAAAAAATTTCAGAAAAAGGAGGGGATGATGTTGTAAGAAATAACCCAAAGGTAGATGAGTTAAAAAACCTCGAAAGCAGGATTTCACATATCCGTTCAACCAAGGGAGAAATAGAACGAAAACTCGGAAGGATCGAGGGAATGATCGAAATGGAAGAAAGAAGGACTCAAAGACCGGAAAGAACAGAAAACGTTTCAATTCCCCGGGAAGAACTGGAGTCTTTTCTTAAAGAATCACATGAATATTTAGAGGAAGCTATTTATATGGATGTTCTTGAGAATATTGCTCCTATTTTGGAAAAAGTAAGGGATATTTTAAATAGGTTTTCTAGGCATTTTGCAGAGGAACCTAATTTTTCAGATGGCACCCAGCTGGGAGAATTGAAAAATACCCAACGTGAAGTAATGGAAGAAATGCAAAAAATACAGGAAGAAGAAAAAAAGATTGTAGAGTTGGTAGAAAAACTTAAGGAAGAGATTTCCCATGAAATAGAAGCGGAGCGTGAGATGGAGAGAGAGAAATTTACGCTTCGAGTGCAAAACCAAGAATTAAATTCCTCGTTGAATCTGATTTTAATGAAGGAAGAGAATCTATCTAGAGAAGCAGAAGCCTTAGAAAATGAAATAAAAGAAGGAGGTGCTCTTATTGGTCCTGAAATTTTATCTTATAAGAATTTTGAAGCTGAAGGAGACTTCAACAGGAATTCTCAAGAAGAACTTAGAAGAAAAATTGAACGTATCAAAATAAAACTTGAGGATGCAGGGGCTGGGGGTGGGGCAGATGTTCTGAAAGAATTTGAAGAAGTTGTGGAGCGTGATAAATTTTTAGAGAAAGAAATGGGAGATTTAGTCCAGAGCATAGAATCTTTGCAAAAATTAATAGCTGAATTGAGGGAAAAAATAAATAATGAGTTTCAAGAAGGCGTGACGAAAATAAACAAAGAATTTCATGAATTTTTTAGTCTTATGTTTGGTGGAGGAACTGGATCTCTTGCGATTATTTCTGAGCAGAAAAAGAAAAAAGATGAAGAGGAAGATGGGATAGAGTACGAGGAAGGCTCAAAGCCTGAACAGGGGATAGAAATAAATGTTTCTCTGCCTCAGAAAAAAGTCAAAGAGCTTCATGCTTTGTCGGGAGGAGAGCGATCGCTTACATCTATTGCTCTTTTGTTTGCCATGTCTCAAGTTAATCCGCCACCATTTCTTGTCTTAGACGAAACAGATGCGGCTCTCGATGAGTCAAATTCTAGGAAATATGGTGATATGCTTGAGAAGCTATCAAAGCGCTCTCAGCTCATTGTTGTCACCCATAATCGCGAAACAATGTCTCGTGCAGGAGTATTATATGGTGTTACCATAGGGGCTGATGGGGCATCTAAGCTTCTTTCTGTCAAGTTCGAAGAAGCAACAGCCATTGCGAATTAAGCTTTTTAGAGCTATTGACAAAATACTGTATATGCTATATAATATGGCAAGAATATAGTATTTATTAAAAACAAAAGAATATGAAAACTTTCCGCAATTTTTTTTCCTTTTTAAGGAAGATAAACAGCAGATTATTGGCTTTCTCCGAACGTACCAGAGAAAGGGATACCATAATTATTACTTTAATATTTAAGGTAATTTTTTTGGGAATACCAGTTTTGTTTATTGTTCTTGGAGGCCTGTACTACATGTTTCTGCCCTTCATTGAGTATTAACCTTTTAAAAAAATTTATGGAAAAGATTAAAAGTTTGGAAGAGGAAGCTTCCCGAAGAAAAAAAAGCGCCATTGGTGCGACCATCCTTTTTGGGATAATTCTTGTTATGGGGACATTTATTATTTTGTTTCCATTACTTGAATAAAAAAACGCGAGTTAGCTCGCGTTTTTATTTATTCAATTTTTTGGAATTCTTGGAACTTAATACTTTCTTCTTTACCATTTATTATTTTTTCCGGCTGGAAAACATTACTTAAGTTAACCGTATTTTTTTTAACTGTCATTGCACCTCCCTTGTTTAACTTTATTTCCAATAGCATTCCCTGCATTGTGTCTTTTGAAAAATATTGGTCAAAAATCAAGTTACCCAAAGAGTAGGCGATGAAACCATTTTTATATACTTCGGTGTCTTCCACGACATGAGGATGTGTGCCGATAACTATTTTTGCACCATTATCTATCGCCTTGTGTGCTAAAAATTCTTGCCTGCTATTGTGTTCCTTTTCATATTCTTCTCCGAAATGAAATGAGACTATCAAGTGGTCAACCTGCCTAGAAGCATTTTGTATTATTTCTTCAAAACGCGGATTGCTTGTTAAAAGAAGTCCAGCTTGGTTTTCACCTGCTTTCATATTGTTTGGACCATTATCTCCGAATCCCAAGTATCCTATTTTTATCCCGTATTTTTCTATAACAACTGGCTGTTCGGCTTCGTCCTTATTTACTCCTCCTCCCGTGTAAAATATTTCATTTTCTTTTAATCTAGACAGAGTATCGGCATAGGCATTGTATCCCCAGTCGCCAACATGGTTATTTGCTACGGAAAGTACATCAAAGCCTACGGCCTTTAATGCTGGTATAACGGATGGGTCCATTCTAAAAGAGTACAAATTATGTTGATCTTGTCCTTGGTCAGACGCTGGTCCTTCTAAATTGGCGAAGACGATATCTGCATTTCTTAGGACGTCTAGATTTTCAAATAATATGGAATAGTCTCCTCCGAAATTTTTTATAACGGAATTTTTTACCCCGCGGTCAAGCATTATATCCCCTCCAAAAAGAAGGGTCACAAAGGTTGGCTCAGCTTCTTCTAGTACTCCCTCTTTTTGCTTAATCCAGGCCATTTCGGCATCGCTCTCCACTCCATAATAAATATTCTTTTTTATATAACTTAAAATACTACTTACATCTTTATATCGATCAGGGCTTCTTAGTACTATTATTCCAATGTTTCGCATTCCGGATTCACTAATCGGAATTGAAAAGATAGACAGAGCCGTCTGCTTGGATTCGTCTATAAATCCTCTTTTTCCTCCTATATATCCCTCGAAATTTAAAAATTGGCTGTTATTAAACCATGTATGTATTTTATTACTGAAACTTTTTTTTGTCGTAATTTTTAGGAGGTCTGGTTTATTTGATTTTAAATATTTTGCAAACTTGAAGAGATCAAAAACAGTCGATTTATTGTTTTCTGATAGTCCACTTGGGTCCGAAAAGGAAGTTGAAAGCATTTCTAAATCTTTTGATTTTTCGTTCATTTTTTCTATAAAGATGTCTCGTCCAGATTGTTCAGCAAGCGCTTCTGCTGCGTCATTACTTGACTCAAGCAACAGGGGATATATCAGATCCCCAGTTTTGATTTTTTCGTTTAAACGCAAGTTTCCGTTCTCCCCATATGTTGCCAGGACTTTCTTTGATATTTTTGCGACTTCTTCTTCATCTTGAATTTCCTCGGAAATCACAGCTGTCATGAGTTTTGAGACTGAAGCAATAGGAAATTCTTGATTTTTATTTTTTTCCAAGATTATCTCTCCGGTATCTAGATCTCCGATTAAATATGCCTCAGCTTTTATTATTGGTTGTTTAGTTGGGTCTTTTATAAAATAAAATAGTTTTGGTTCATCGATGGATTCTTCTTTTTTGGGGGCTGTGTCTGTATCTATTTGAGACAACCTTTCATAACCTACTGTTTTGCTGACTGCGAAAACAAGGAAAACCCCAATTGCTATCGAAAGAATCATCCAAAAAATATATTTCAATTTTGACCTTAATCTGTAGTTCATTTTAATACGAAATCTATCTTTCTAATATAACATATTGTTTGCCTTTTAAAATCTTTATGCTAATATGAAGCTATGTTAAAAATAAGATTACAGAGGATAGGAAGGAAAAATGATCCAGCGTTTCGTGCGGTTTTGACCGATTCCAAAAATAGCACTAAAAGCGGAAAATTTTTAGAGATAGTAGGAACCTATAACCCAAAAGTCGGCGAAGCTAATTTTAAGGCAGACAGGATAAAGTATTGGATTTCGAAGGGAGCAAAACTTTCCGACACAATGCATAATTTTTTAGTGCATCAAAAAATTATTGAAGGTAAGAAAGTAAATGTGTTATCTAAGAAGAGGCCTACCTTAAAGAGGAAAGAGTTGAAGGCTAAAAAGTAACTTGCCCCGCCACGGCGGGGTGAAGTATAATTGTATAAGCAGTTATTTGGTCGTAACACTGCATTGATTAAAAATATTTTTTCTGAACACTATGCAAGACGCTGATAAGGATTTTCTTGAGTATGTAGTTAAAGCTCTAGTAGATAATCCGAATGATGTAAAAATTGATCGTTCTGTTGACGAAATGGGAGTACTCATTAGTCTTACGGTTAATCCTGCCGACATGGGAAAGATTATCGGAAGGATGGGCAATACTGCAAAAGCTATTCGAACCCTTCTGAGGATCATTGGCATGAAGAATAATGCCCGTGTGAACTTGAAGATTAACGAACCAGAAGGTGGGGCAAGGCCTACGAATCCTGAAAGTTCAACTAAGACTGTTGATCAGGCCATGGAGGACTTGAAGGGAATATAATAAGAATCGAAAAACAAAAAAATCCCCTTAGGGGGATTTTTTTGTTTTGTGTTATTATATTTTTATGCATTTCCATATAATTACAATTTTTCCGGAGAGTTTTGATTCATATTTGAATGAGTCTATTATTGGGCGTGCGATAAAAAACAAGCATATTTTAGTTAAATTTTATAATCCTAGAGATTTTGTGAAGGATAAAAATAAAACTGGCCATAAACCAGTGGACGATAGACCTTATGGTGGAGGTCCCGGAATGGTAATGCGTGCCGAGCCAATATTAAAAGCAGTAATGAAAGCCTTAAGTACAATAAAAAATAAAAACAAAAAAGTTCTTGTAGTTAATTTTATTCCAGATGCAGAAAAATTTACTACAAGTTTTGCCAAGAAAGTTTCAAAAAAATACACGGATTTAATTTTAATTTGTGGGAGATATGAGGGGATTGATGCTAGAGTCGATAAAATTTTAAGAACAAAAAAAATCTCAATAGGAGATTATGTATTAACTGGTGGAGAGGTCCCCGCCATGATTTTAGTAGACTGTATTTCTCGCCAAATTCCTGGGGTGCTAGGTAAATACGAATCTCTCGAAGAAGAACGTATTTCCTCAAGCGAAGTTTATACTCGTCCGGAAGTTTTGAAATACAAGAAAAAAAATTATAGAGTCCCCAAAGTCCTGCTTTCAGGCGATCATAAAAAAATTGAAAACTGGAAAAATAAAAAACCTTAAGATTTACAAAAGGTTTTTTGGTGGTTTTGGGTTGGTGTTTTTATTCTTAGCATACCCAAATACTTCATTCATCTTTTTATGGAAAATTTTCCTTAATTTTATTTTTAAGGAAAACAAAAAAAAGGGTACTACTATTTTAACAAAAACAAAAGGACCCTCAATTCTTATCTGCCCATAAATCATTTTTAGGACTTTTCTTTTTATGAGGAAGTTGAAATGACAGACATCGCCGTCCCATTTTTCTTCCATGTTTAAAATTAACTTATTGGACCCATTGACTACTTCAGTAAGAAGCAATTTTGCCCTTTCAGAGACCTGTTTTCTTGCAAGAAAATGGTAAAACTCTATCTTCATAATGATTTATTTTTTAAAGATTTTTAAGAGTATATCACATTGTTAAGAAATAGTTTAATTAATATCCACAGAATATATTTGACAAAAAGTGCATTATGAGTATACTCAGTTTGATTGATAGATTGAGTTTCGGATGTACTCCTTTGCATTTTTATTAATAAAGCCTTATGGCATTAAGTTAATTTAGTATCCGAAATAAATAAAAAACTAAGAAAACGCCTTGTGTTTTCTTTTGCGTTATTTTTGTTTATTTTGTGATTTTTAGTAAGTATATTATGCAAAAAGAAACAAAGCATCCGAAGAAGTATTTTTCCAGATACAAGAAGCCTCTCATAGAATTTCCTAATTTAATAGAAGCCCAAGTTAAATCATTCAAGTGGTTGATAGAAGAAGGGATAAAGGAGGTTTTTAAAGAATTTTCTCCAATAGCGGATTATTCTGGAAAAAAATTCAACCTAGAATTTACCTCTTTCTCTCTCGGTGAACCAAAATATGATGAAAATCACGCAAAAATAAATAAACTTTCTTATGAAGGGTTTCTTAAGGCTCGTGTAAAATTAATCAATAAAGCGATAGGAACCTCCAAGGAGCAGGAAATTTTTATGTCCGAGCTTCCATTAATGACGTCTCATGGCACTTTTATCATAAACGGTGTAGAGCGAGTTATTGTTCCACAACTTGCGCGATCTTTCGGAGTTTTTTTTACGGAATCTGAAAATAAAGGCAAGAGGTACTTTGGTGCAAAAATAATCCCAGCTCGTGGAGTTTGGATTGAAATAGAATCAGAAGCTGATGGAGGAATTTATATAAGGATAGACAAGAAGAGAAAGTTTCCTGCTACGACTCTCCTTCGTGCTATGGGTCTTGCTACTGACGAAGAGATGTTAAAAGCATTTGGCAAAAGTTCAGTTTATGATGAAGCCATAAAGGGTTGTTTGTCAAAAGATACGGCAAAGAAGCTAGATGATGCATATGTTGAAATATACAAGCGTTTAAGAGATGGCGATATGGCAACTGCTGAAAACGCTAAAGAATTTTTTAATAACTTATTTACCCCTGAAAGGTATGATCTTTCTCCGGTTGGGCGATTTAGGTTTAATAAGCGTTTTGGTAAAAGCATGGAGGAGGAGGAACTCGCCCGTAGAACAATTTCCAAGGAGGATTTAGTGACTATTCTTACTAACATTATAGACTTAAACAATACACCTAATGCCAAGGCTGATGATATTGACCATTTAGGTCAGAGGCGTGTTCGTTTTGTTGGGGAGATGCTTCAACAAAAAGTTCGCACTGGGATGATGCAAATAAAGAGAAATATTCAGGACAAAATGTCAACTATTGATGTTAATACGGCCATGCCAATACAGATTATAAATCAGCGCCCTCTTCAAGCTCGCATAAAAGAGTTTTTCACAACAAATCAACTTTCGCAATTTATGGCACAGGAAAATGTGCTTTATGAAATGGAACATTTACGTACACTTTCTGCCCTGGGCCCCGGAGGCCTTACTCGCGAGCGTGCAGGCCTCGAAGTCCGTGACGTTCATCCTTCACATTATGGGAGAGTTTGTCCGATTCATACGCCCGAAGGTCCTAATATTGGACTTATTCTACATATTTCCACATACGCGAAGATAAATGATTTTGGGATTATAGAGACTCCTTATGTAAAAGTAAAAAATGGGAAAATAACTGGTGAAATTGTTTATTTAAACGCACTCGAAGAGGAAAAATATAATATAGCTCACGCTGGTATTCCCTATGATGAGTCTGGAAAAATAACGGAAGAAAAAGTTGAAGCAAGAATTAAAACACAGCCGGGTATGATTTCCCGCGATGAAGTTGATTTTATAGATGTTGCAACCAATCAAGCATTTTCTCTTGCAACTTCTCTTATTCCATTTTTGGAGCACAATGATGCGAACCGTGCTCTCATGGGATCTAATATGCAGAAGCAAGCTGTCCCTTGTGTTCTTCCTGAAGCGCCTCTTGTCGCAACGGGCATTGAGGAATTAGTATCTCGTGATTCTGGCAGGCTGGTTGTTTCAGAAGAAGACGGAGTAGTTTCATATTTGGATGCGAGAAAAATAATAGTTAAGGGAAAAAATGAAAAAACTTACCCACTCGTTAATTTTTTGAGAAACAATAATTTTTCTACTTTTCATCAAAGGCCCGCGGTTGGCGTTGGAGACAAAGTAAAAAAAGGAGATATTTTGGCTGACACTTCTAGTACTGTGAGCGGACAAGTTTCTCTCGGACAGAATATTTTTGTTGCTTTTTTGTCATGGGCTGGATCTAACTATGAGGATGCGATAATTATTTCCGAAAGATTGGTTAAAAACAGTAAATTTACTTCTGTCTATGTTGAGGAGTTCATTAGTGTTGTTCGTGATACAAAGCTCGGTCCGGAAATTACTACTCGTGATATTCCAAATGTTGGTGAATTGAAACTAAAGGATCTGGACGAAGATGGGGTTGTCCGCATTGGGGCGGAGGTCCGTGAAAATGATATTTTGGTTGGAAAAATAACTCCCAAAGGGGAGAGTGAGCTCACTCCAGAGGAGCGCTTGCTTCGTTCTATTTTTGCGGAGAAGGCACGAGATGTAAAGATACTTCTTTGCGCATGGAGCACGGGAAGAGAGGGCGTGTTGTTAATGTTAAAATTTTCTCCCGTGATTTGGGCCATAATCTTGAAGCAGGAATTATCAAAAAAATAGTAATTGAAGTTGCTCAGATAAGGAATATTTCTGTAGGAGATAAACTTTCGGGGCGACATGGAAACAAGGGTGTTATATCGACAGTTCTTCCGGAAGAAGATATGCCATATACTGCAGATGGAATTCCAGTTGATATTATACTCTCGCCATTAGGGGTTCCTTCTCGTATGAACTTGGGTCAAATTTTAGAAATACATCTTGGCATGGCTGCAAACTCTTTGAATTATCAAGCAATTGTTCCACCTTTTTTGGGGCCTAAACAAGAAGAAATAAGCGAACAACTGAAGGAGGCTGGTTTTCCGGAGAATGGAAAGATAAAACTTTTTGATGGACGTACAGGAGATCCATTCGAGCAGGATGTTGCTGTTGGTTATATGTATATGCTTAAACTCCATCACATGGTGGAAGATAAAATACACATGCGTTCCATTGGTCCTTACTCTCTTATTACACAGCAACCTCTTGGCGGAAAGGCCCAAGGCGGAGGGCAGAGATTCGGAGAGATGGAAGTATGGGCACTAGAGGGCTATGGAGCTGCTTACACCTTGCGTGAAATGCTCACTATTAAGTCTGACGATATAATGGGTCGCTCGCAGACATTTGATTCTATTATTAAAAACGAAACGATTAAATCTCCCAATTCCCCAGCATCATTTAATGTAATGCTAAATTATTTACGAGGTCTTGCTCTTGATGTGAGCTTAAATAGATCTTTTGGTAGAGACGTGGAGTAGAAATTAAAAATAAAAAATAAAGCTTATGAAAACTTTAAATACAACTGAATTTGATAGCATTACAATAAAACTTGCTTCACCGGAGCAGGTTAAGGAATGGTCTTATGGTGAGGTAACCAAGCCCGAAACGATTAATTATCGTACCGGAAGATCTGAAAGGGGGGGGCTTTTTGACGAAAAGATTTTTGGTCCTGAAAAAGATTATGAATGTTACTGTGGAAAATATCGCAGAATTCGCTACAAAGATATTATTTGTGAAAAATGTGGAGTGGAGGTTACCAGGTCCTCAGTGCGTAGAGAAAGGATGGGGCACATCGAACTTGCTACGCCTGTTTCGCATATTTGGTTTTTGCGTGGAGTGCCGTCTAGAATGAGTATTCTTCTAAATATATCTGTTTCCGATCTTGAAAAAGTTATTTATTTTGCGGGTTATATAATCACAAAGGTTTACGAAGAAGAAAAAGAAAAATTAATTCAAGATTTAGACAAAGAGTATAAATCAAAACTAAAAAATTCAGCAGACGAGGAAACTCGTGAAAAATTGAAAAATCTTCTTTCTAGCACCAAAAAAGAAATTGGAGAAATTTATGAGGGTAAGGTATTAAACGAAATCTCTTTTCACCACTTCTCGTTAAAATATGGTACCTGCTTTGAAGCTAATATTGGCGCCGAAGCAATTTATTCTATTTTTAAAAATTTAGATCTCAACAAGCTAAAGGCTCATACTGAAGCAATGCTCGAAAAAGCAGGTGTCGCCGAAAAAGAAAAGCTTCAAAAAAGGATATCCCTTATTCGCGCCATGATTTACGCCTCAATCAGGCCAGAATGGATGTTTTTGACTGTTATTCCTGTTATTCCGCCAGTTCTCCGTCCTATGGTTGCCCTTGATGGAGGAAGGCACGCAACAAGCGACTTAAATGATCTTTATAGAAGAGTTATAAATAGAAACAATCGTCTAAGGAAACTTAAAGAAATTAACGCTCCGGATGTAATTCTTAGAAACGAAAAAAGGATTATTCAGGAGGCGGTAGATGCTTTGATTGATAATTCAATAGCAAAACAAAATGATAGCGCAGCCATGAGCCAGTCGCAGAAACGCCCCTTAAAATCCTTATCTGATAATCTCAAATCAAAACAAGGGCTTTTTAGACAAAACTTGCTTGGAAAAAGAGTCGATTATTCAGGTCGTTCTGTTATTGTGGTTGGCCCGCAACTAAAACTTAATCAATGCGGGTTGCCGAAACATATGGCTCTTGAGTTGTTTAGACCTTTTGTAATTTCTAAAGTTTTACAAGCTGAACTTGCATTTAACATTAGAGGGGCCAATAAGCTTATTGAAGAGCGTACCCCGGAAGTTTGGGCTATGCTTGAAGAAGTTATTCAAGGGAAATATGTTCTTCTGAATCGTGCGCCCACTCTTCATCGACTGGGAATACAGGCCTTTAATCCTATCCTTATTGAAGGGAATGCCGTCCAAGTTCATCCTCTTGTTTGCGCAGCTTTCAACGCAGACTTTGACGGTGACCAGATGGCTGTCTATCTTCCTCTTTCAGAGGAAGCACAATTAGAAGCAAAAAAATTGATGGCTGCAAATAAAAACTTACTCAAGCCTCAGAACGGTGATCCTATAGTACACCCAAGTAAGGATATGGTACTTGGTTCCTTTTGGATGACGAAGTCTGTTGATGGGGAGAAAGGAGAGGGAAAATATTTTCCAAATCCCAATACGGCGATAACCGCGCATAACTTTAAAATTGTCTCTCTTCGTGCGAAGATAAAAGTTATGGCTACGGACTCGCCTAAATATAAAAAATTTGACGGAGGTATTTTTGAAACTTCTGTTGGAAGGCTTCTTTTCAATAGTGTTTTGCCATCTGATTTTTCCTATGTTAACGAAGAAGTAAACCAAAAAAGATTATCCGCGTTAGTAGATGAACTTATTATGCATTGTGGCGTGGACAAGACTCCTCCTATCTTAGACAAAATCAAAGAATTTGGTTTTAAATATTCAACAGTTTCTGGCACCACGTGGGGGCTAGATAATGTGAAAGTTCCGGAGGAAAAATCAGGGATTATAGCAAACAGCAAAAAACTAGAAGAAGAGGTTGTGTCTCAGTGGAACGACGGTCTTCTTTCGGATGAGGAAAAATATCAAAAGATTATTGAAATATGGACCCAGGCAAAAAAAGAATTGGAGAAAATTTTACCTAGCACTCTTGATAAAAATGGATCAACATATGATTTGTTTACCTCTGGTGCTCGCGGTACTATGACTTCTCTAGTTCAGATGACTGGAATGAAGGGTCTTATCCAAAACAATCAAGGTAAAACGCTTGAATTTCCAATTATTCCTTGTTACCACGAGGGGCTTTCACCGATTCAATATTTCGTTACTACTCATGGGGCCCGTAAAGGTGCCTCGGACACGGCCCTTAACACTGCCAAGGCCGGGTATTTAACTCGCAGATTAGTTGATGTTGCCCAAGATGTTGTTATAACAGAAGAAGATTGTGGAACCAAAGAGGGAAAAATGGTAACAAGAGAAAAGGTTTCTGGAATAGAAATTCCACTTTCTAAAAATATTAGCGGACGTGTATTGGCTGCAGACTTAAAAGATAAAGATGGAAATGTGGTGTATAAAAAAGGATTTCTTATTACCAAAGAAGAGGCACGCAACATAGAGGGAGCTGGTTTTTCGGAAGTATACGTGCGTTCTCCTCTTACCTGTCGCACAGGTCACGGTCTTTGTCAGATGTGTTATGGGTTGGACTTAGGAAGAAATCACCTTGTTAATTTAGGAGAAGCCGTGGGCATTATTGCGGCTCAGGCCATAGGTGAGCCAGGCACTCAGCTTACTCTTCGTACGTTTCATGCTGGGGGAGTTGCGGGAACAGATATTACCACGGGACTTCCCCGTGTTGAGGAAATATTTGAAAGGAGAATTCCTAAAAATTCGGCTGTTGTTTCGCACACCAATGGGGAAGTTATTGAGATCAAAGACAAAGATGGAAAAGAAAAAATAATAAAAGTTCTTTCTGATTCTAAGGGAGATGAAAAATCGAACGAAATAGAATATGTTGTTCCGTTTCGCAGGGTACCGATGGTCAAGGTGGGAGATATGGTTAAGAAAGGTGATCTTTTGACTGATGGTTCGGCTGACATAGCGGAGATATTTAAATTTGGCGGAAAAGAAACAGCTGAAGAGTACATAATCAGGGAAATAAATAAGGTCTATGAACTTCAAAGTGCCTCCATTTCGAGAAAACATACAGAGATAATAATTCGCCAAATGTTTTCTAGAAGGAAGATTAAAGATTCCGGCGAAACTAATTTTTCCACGGGAGATATAGTCGAAAATTCGGCCCTCTTGGAAGAAAATGCTAGAGTTGCAGAAGAAGGAGGAAAGGAGGCAAAAACAGAGACAATAGTGCTTGGAATTACCGAGGTTTCGCTTCGAACGAAGAGCTGGCTTTCAGCAGCGTCATTTCAAAATACAAATCGTGTTCTTATAGAAAATGCAGTTAAGGGTGGAGTAGATAATTTGAGAGGGCTAAAAGAAAATGTTATTATCGGACGATTGATTCCCGCTGGCACAGGCTTCAAAGACAATATAGAGCAAATTAGAACGGAGGAATAATTTTTATTTATGAACTCTCCAATTCAAAAAATTAAGGAGAGGCTTTCAATTGAGGAGATAGTCTCTTCCTATATAAAACTAGAGCGGGCGGGGGCGAACCTGAAGGCAAAATGCCCGTTTCATAATGAAAAAACCCCTTCTTTTTTTGTGTCGCCTGATCGTGGAAACTATTATTGTTTTGGATGTGGAGCAAAAGGAGACATTTTTACTTTTGTGGAAGAATTTGAAGGTCTTGATTTTAAGGGCGCGCTTAAATTATTGGCGAATAAGGCAGGGGTGGTTCTTGAAAGTTTTAACAGGGAAGAGGAAAGTGAAAAAGAAAAATTGTACAGAGTAATGGAAGAGTCCACAAAGTTTTTTGAAAATAATTTAGCGAAAGATATAGAAGTATTAAGTTATTTAAAATCTCGTGGCCTAGAAGCAAAAGCTATAAAAAATTTTAGAATTGGATTTGTGAAAAATGACTGGCGGGAGCTTTATAATTATTTGCAAAAACTTGGGTTTAAAGATGTGGAGATGGAAAAAGCTGGTTTAGTAAAGAAAACCGAAAAAGGATATTATGACAGATTTCGCGGGCGTGTTATGTTTCCGATTTCTGATTCAAGTGGGCGTATTATAGCTTTTTCCGGGAGAATCTTTGAAGATGATGGGAAGTCTGCTAAGTATTTAAACAGTCCAGAAACTCCTATTTTCAGCAAATCAGCTGTGCTTTATGGTTTGGATAAGGCCAAAGATTCAATTCGCAAAAATAATTTTTCTATTTTAGTTGAGGGGCAATTTGATTTGATATTATCTCATCAGGCGGGATTCAGAAATACGGTTGCCACTTCTGGAACAGCCCTCTCAGATTCCACTATTTCAAAGGAAAATGTTGTTTCTAATTTAGGATTAATCCGTCGTCTTTCAGGTAATATTGTACTAGCTTTTGATGCTGACAAAGCAGGATTTAACGCCGCCAATCGCGCTGCTAAAATCGCCCTATCTTTTGGCATGGATGTAAAAGTTGTTTCTATGCCAGAGGGAATAGATCCAGCAGAGCTAATTTCCAAATCTGGCACAGATGCCTGGAGAGAAGCTATCAGGAATTCAAAGCATATAATAGAATTTCTTTCGAATAAAGTTTTGAAAGATTTTGGCAATGATTCGCGTAAGATTGGTAGAGAAATCAAAGAAAAAGTACTGCCGTATGTGGACGCCCTTGAAAGTTCAATCGAAAAATCCCATTTTTTGAAAAAAATAAGTGATGCGTCTCAAATCCCGGAAGATGCCCTAAAAGATGATTTACTTAAAATTGAAAAAGAATTTAAATCTGAAAAAGATGAAATAGAGAAGGCCAAGGAGTCAGAAGGTAAAGTATTTAGGAAGGATTATATTGAGCGTAGATTATTAGGAATAGTTTTGTGGCAAAAAACAAAAGACCAGCAATCAATTGATATTGAAGAAGTATCGAAACAGATTGCTGATATTTTAAAGGTTGAGGTTGATAAAATTTTCGAAAAGACAAAAGACAATAAAGAAGATTTAATTTTTGAAGCGGAAGTCTTTTATGGGGGAGATGAAGATTTGAAAAAAGAAGTAGACGAATTACTTAGTAATTTATCAGAGGAATGTCTTAAGGAGGAGTTGTCTGATTCAATGAAAGAATTGTATATTTTTGAAACAAA
>JAHJBA010000051.1 GCA_018813625.1 Patescibacteria group bacterium
AAATATAACAGTAGTGATGTTGAATATTTTAATTTAGCTCTCGGCTGGACGAAGCGATCCGTAGAGCTTAAGGAAGGATATTTCAATCTTGATGCCTATGCTTTTCAAAACTGGCCACAAAGAAGAGGCCTTGAAAATTGCCAAAAAAGTTATTGGCCTTGAAAAAACACAAGTGCTCTTACTTCTACTCCAGTTAGTCCAACTGGTGGTTCAGGATATGCATATATGACCTATGAACAATGTCTGGGTTTGTTAGATGATTATTCTACAAATGCTTGTTGTGCAGAAAGTGATGCATCAGGTGGTTGGTCTTACTACCAATACTAATAGTTTAATAAGCATTACCCTCATTAAGGGTTTGTTTAAAAACTCCAATCAATTATGGTTGGAGTTTTTGGTTTTAGATATAAATTGAGTAACTTGACTTTATGCTATATTTAATGTAGTATTAGTGTAAATAAAAACAGAAATTCTTTAACAAAAAAATAATAAACAATGAAAAAAATGATCTTCCTTCTGTTGGCGGTCCTGGGGACCGTTGCAGTATTTGCTCAGAGTGGGATTCGTTTTGAGGACGGATCTCTTAGTTTTGATGAGATTATCCAAAAAGCGAAGAATGAAAATAAAATTATTTTTGTTGATTGCTACACTACCTGGTGCGGGCCATGTAAATGGATGGAAAAAAATGTTTTTCCCAATGATACCGTTGGGGACTTTTATAACCAATTTATATGCGTCTCTCTTGATATGCAAAAAGGAGATGGGCCGATTGTTGCCGGAAATTTTGAAGTAAGCTGTTTTCCAACCTATCTTTTCATAAATGGTGATGGAAAAACTCTTTACCGAGCAAGCGGGTCATGTGATGTCAAGGGTTTTATTGAAATCGGGCGTCAAGCCCTAGTTCCCGAGAATCAGTACTTCCTTTTTAAGGAAAAATATAATGCCGGCAATATTTCAAAGGAGGAACTCCTGACTTATATGAAGTTGCGCGAGAGATCTTGTTTGAGTATTTCACAGGAAAAAGACGAGTTCTTCAGCCTGCCCTCGGATGATTCTGATAGTTTAGATTGGGTGGTTCTTCGTGACTTTGGCGTGGAGCTCCATTCTTTTCTCTTCAAGATTGTTGTTTCCAGTCGTGATACTCTTTATATTCTTCATGGGGAAGAAGAGGTGAACAGAATTATTTTTAATTCTTATCTTGAAGGGATGATGAAATGTCTCTACGGCGAAGCAATAGATACGGTGAGATATGCAAAGCTTAAATTGGAGTTGCTTGAACTAGGACTTCCTTCCACTCAAAATTTCATAAATGACTGCGATCTTTCTTTCTACTCAATGACTAGAGAGTGGGACAAGTTTGCAAGTACCGCTGTTCGGTATATTGAAAGTCTTCCAAAAAACGAGGAGGAATATCTTGGGTTAAACAATATCGCTTATATCTTTTATGAAAACGTTGAAGACAGCGCCTACCTTAATCTTGCTCTCGACTGGGCTAAAAGATCGGTGGAACTAAAAAAGGTGTACTTTAACATGGACACCTATGCCTCCATCCTTTTCAAGACGGGCCACAAGGAAGAAGCCTTGAAGGTGGCTGAAGAAGCCGTCGAAATGGCAAAGGCAAATGGAGAAGATTTTTCAATAACACAGAAGTTGCTTGATAAAATCAAGGGAGCTATGTAAATAAAGAAACGCATGGAATTATATTTCGTGCGTTTTTAATTTGCCTATATTTCTATTCTAGACTTTTATTTTATAATTGTTGTATAATAAGAGGGTCTATATCATTTAGGCATTTATTTAAAAGTTAACGGTCGTTAGATTATTATTATCATTTAAATTTTTTATGAAAAAACATACATTAATTATACTCATTGCCCTTGTATTTTCAGGAGTAATTTTGTCTTTTTCCTATTCTCAAAATACAAAAGCGGCTATCGAAACAAAGAGCGCAACTGTTGCTACTTCTTGGACTGCTACTTGGACTCCTGTTAGCGGTGCAACTTCTTATAAGATTCAAATCTTTGAAGGCGCAACTCCAGACTTAACAAAGCCAATCTTGGAACAGGAATTGACAGCAACATCTTTTTCAACAGGTTCCCTTGATCTGGCCAAAACATATTACTACAGGGTCAGTGCCACTATCAGTACCTTTGGTCCAAGTGCCTGGAGTAAACTATTTCCCATGACAGTAATCAAGCCGATCGAGTCCACCAAAGAGATTGTTCCAACAAAGCCGATTGAAGTTATTCCAGTGATGCCAGTTGAAACACCTGCAGGTACAGTTACGATTGATCCAATCGCAGATACTATAACCATTAATCCTGGTCCAGAAGCTGGACAAACACAAACCGAAGACACAATTACGATAAACTTAGACGACGATACTGTTACCATTGATCTCGGTGGAGAAGTACAAGAGGAGGCTCTGCTTACTGATGAACAGATTTTTAAACTTATAACGGAAAACAATTTTGTCGAAGTGCAGGAAGAGACAAAATTCTTGGGAATCAGACTTAG
>JAHJBA010000052.1 GCA_018813625.1 Patescibacteria group bacterium
AGACGGTCTACCGCTTTTAGTTCGTGGAGTTGGTACGATTATTGCGATATACACATTGCTTCCAAAATATTCTCTTATTTTGGGGATATTTTGTATTGTGTTTTTAGTAACAACATTTATTTATATTCGCTACAAATTAAAATATGATATTCTGTCCTCTCAAGCAGAATCAAAAACCACAGGAGCGATAACAGATTCTATTGGCAATCATTCATCGATTCAATTATTTACTGGTCACGATTATGAAAAAGGGCGTGTTGGAGAAGTCATAGATAAACAAAAAAAAGCCAATGTAATCAATTGGTATTTATGGGAAGGGCTTAATGCCATGCAAAGCTTATATTCATTTAGCATAGAATTTATTATTTTCTGGATTGCTCTTAGTGATTGGAAACTTGGCTTAATAACTTTGCCGGTCATCGTTTTATTGCAAAGTTATATTATTCGTTTAATAGAAAATCTGTGGAGTTTTGGGGCGATAGTTAGAGCTTATTATGAAAGTTTTGCTGACGCGGAGGAAATGACTGTTATTTTGAATACTCCCTATGAGATTCTTGATAATCCTAAAGAGGTTGCTCAAAACATAAAAGGTCAGGTTGTTTTTGAAAATGTCACCTATGTCTATGAAAACAATAAGACAAAAGTGCTGGATAATTTTTCTATTACAATTCCGGCTGGTCAAAAGGTTGCTATTGTTGGTTCTTCTGGAGCTGGGAAGACGACATTTGTCCGTCTTTTAATGAGATTATTTAATTTAACTTCAGGAAGAATTATGATTGACAGAATTGATATAAATAATATCAGTCAAGAGAACCTTAGGGAACAAATAGCCTTTGTGCCACAAGAGCCTATTCTTTTTCATAGGACTTTAATGGAAAATATCCGTTACGGGAGACGCAGTGCTACAGATAAGGAAGTTTTAGAAGCTGCTCAACTTGCACACTGTGATGAATTTATTAAATTACTGCCAAAAGGTTATGAAACTTATGTTGGCGAGAGAGGGATAAAGCTTTCAGGTGGTGAACGCCAACGTGTAGCAATAGCTCGATCTATCTTAAAAAATGCCCCAATACTTATTTTGGACGAGGCAACATCTTCTCTTGATTCTCATTCGGAATCTTTAATTCAAGATGCATTTCAAAAACTTATGAAAAATAAAACAACGATTGTTATTGCGCACAGACTTTCAACTATTAGAGAAATGGACAGGATTATAGTTATAGAAAATGGAGTTATTGTTGAAGATGGAAGTCATGCTGAATTATCAAATAAAAAGGAAGGTCTCTATAAAAAACTTTGGGATCTACAGGCTGGAGGATTTGATATTTAATTATTTTTTATAGCTTTTAGAAAAACAAGATTTGTTTCTGGGTCTAATTTATCTGTAACGATAATCATAAGTTCAGTGGATAAGTTTAAATCTTTTTTTATATTTGTGAAAAGATGTTCATAAGGAAAAGGGGATATCCACACAGTATTCTTAATGCAAGTGAAGTTTGCTTTTTTAAGAAGATAGCGCAGTGATTCGCGTTCACTTTTTCTATCTTCAGGAATGTCTAAAATTATTATTCTCCAAAATCCGTCCCAAGCGGTAGATACGAGCGCTTCTTCTCCCTCAAGGTGTAGACTATTTAATTTTGCTTTCCCTTTCGGAGTTATTTTTACATAACTTTGCCTATTGTCGGATTGATATATTTCAGCGCATCCGGCTTCAATTAAATTCTTGACAGAACGGGTTAGTGCGTAGCTTTTTTGTGGGTCTTTGTCTTCTTTTATTGACTTGAAAGAAATGGCTGGTTTTTCAGCTAATTTTTTTAAAATAGTTTTTTGTATATTGATTTTTTTAGCCATATGAGTATTATACTAAATAACTCTACTTTTAACAAGGATTTTGCGACCACGAAATACTTGTCAAAATATTAGAATAGGTATATAATAGGTCTACAAAATTGATTATTAATAACGTGTTGCTCAAGAAAAATCAAACTTTATTGCGTTAGGTCATAAGGATAAGGCTCTTATAAAGTTTATTTTTCTCTCGCAACCTATAAAAATATATGTCAAAAATAATAGGTATAGATTTAGGTACAACAAATTCGGCTTTTGCCATCATTGAGGGCGGTGAGCCTAAAATATTAGAAAATACCGAAGGTACGAGGACGACTCCGTCTATCGTGGCTGAGGCGAAAAATAAAGATCGTTTGGTTGGGGTTTTAGCTAAACGTCAGTCGGTAACAAATCCAAAGAATACTATTTTTCAGATTAAAAGATTTATTGGTCATACCTTTGATGAGCCTGGAGTTCAGAAGGATATTAAAGCTATTCCTTTTGAAGTTCAAAAGTCAGCAAATGGCGGGATAGAGGTAAAAATGGGTGATAAGTGGTATCGTCCAGAAGAAATTTCCGCAATGATTATTCAAAAAATGAAAGCTGACGCAGAGTCTCGTTTAGGTGAAAAAATTACTGAGGCGGTTATTACTGTTCCGGCATATTTTAATGATTCCCAAAGACAAGCTACAAAAGATGCTGGACGCATTGCTGGTCTTGACGTGAAGAGAATTATTAATGAGCCTACCGCTGCGGCACTTGCCTATGGTTTCAATAAAAATAAAAATGAGAAAATTGCAGTTTACGATTTTGGTGGAGGGACTTTTGATGTTTCTATCCTTGAAGTTGGTGATGATGTTGTAGAAGTCAAATCAACTGACGGTGATGCACACTTGGGAGGAAAAGATATTGACCAAAAAATAATAAACTGGCTGGCAGATGATTTCCAAAAAGAACATGGCATAGATTTGCGTAAAGACCCTCTTTCTAGACAGCGTCTGGATGATGCAGCTGAAAAAGCGAAAATAGAATTGTCTACAGCGGTGGAAAGTGAGATAAATATTCCTTTTATAACTTCGACTGATTCTGGTCCTTTGCACTTAATAAAAACAATGAAGCGTGCGGACCTTGAAGATATTTGCAGAGAATTTGTGGATCGAGCTATGAGTATAGCCAAACGTGCTGTTGAGGCCTCACCATTTAAGGTTTCTGAAATAAATGAAGTTATAATGGTGGGAGGACAAACAAGAATGCCTATGATTCAAAAGGCTGTAGAAGATTTTTTTGGCAAGAAACCTCATTTGGGGGTTAATCCCGATGAAGTTGTTGCTCTTGGCGCGGCGGTTCAAGCGGGTGTATTGCAAGGTGATGTTAAAGATATTTTACTCCTTGATGTTATTCCGCTTTCACTTGGCATTGAGACACTTGGGGGAGTTTCTACAAAGTTAATTGAAAGAAATACCACGATACCAAGTTCCAAATCTCAGATTTTTTCAACCGCAGCCGACAACCAAACTTCGGTTGAAATTCATATAGTTCAGGGCGAACGACCAATGGCATCCGACAATAAGTCTCTTGGAAGATTTATTTTAGATGGTATTCCTCCTGCACCGCGAGGTATGCCTCAGATCGAGGTCACTTTTGATGTCGACGCTAATGGAATTCTAAATGTAAAAGCTCTAGATAAGGCCTCTGGGAAAGTTCAATCAATAAGGATTGAAGCAAGTTCTGGACTGAAAGAGGAGGATATCAAAAAAATGCAAGCTGATGCAGAAATTCACGCGGAGGAAGATAAAAAGAAAAAAGAAATTGCTGATGTAAAAAATACCGCTGAAATGACTTTGTATGCAGCAGAAAAGGCAGTAAAAGATAACGAAACCAAGATACCTGAGGATTTAAAAAATGAAGTAAACACAAAGATAACATCCTTACGTCAAGTTAAGGATGGCACTGAAATAGAATTAATTAAGAAAATGACAGAAGAACTTTCTGCTGAAATGTCTAAAATAGGCGAGGCGATGGCAAAAGCGGGGCAAAAAGAAGAAACTACGACTACACCGGAGGAACAAAATCCCGAAGTCCGCGACGCTGAATTTAAAGAAGGCGAGAATCCAGAATCTGGTGCGGAAACAAAATAATTGTTATAATTCAAATTATGGAATTGTCAGAACTGCCTAAAAACAAGGATATTACATATCTTGGGCTTACTTCTTTTAGGGACAAAAACCAGCTTTTTGGAATAAAGCGCAAAGACAGGCGTCAGCATATTTATATTCTTGGAAAGTCTGGTACCGGTAAATCAGTTTTTATGTTTAATATGGTCATTCAAAATATCCTAAACGGGGAAGGGGTTTGTGTGGTTGATCCGCACGGAGAACTAGTAGAAGGAATCCTTTCCGCTATTCCACCAGATCGGGTCAAAGATGTCGTTTATTTTAATCCTGCCGATACTGATTATCATATTGGATTTAATGTTTTGGAACTTATTGATCCAAAATATAAACATTTGGTAGCGTCCGGCCTCATGGGAATTTTTACTAAAATTTGGGCAAATGCATGGAGTGCTCGAATGGAATATATTTTAAACAATTGTATTTTAGCCCTACTTGATACTCCGGGAACTACGCTTTTAGGTATTCCAAGAATGTTGGTGGACAAAGATTATCGTCAAAAAATAATTTCAAACCTGAAAGATCCGGTCATTAAGGCTTTTTGGGTTCATGAATATGAGGCATGGCAAGATAAATTTAGAAATGAAGCTATTGCTCCTATTCAAAATAAGGTTGGTCAATTTCTTTCGTCTTCCATCATTCGAAATGTTGTCGGGCAATCGGCAAGTACGATAAATATTTTTGACATCATGAACGAAGGAAAAATATTTCTTGTGAATGTTTCAAAAGGACGTATTGGCGAAGATAATTCCGCTCTTCTCGGAGGAATGTTGATTACAAAAATTCAACTTGCCTCCATGGAACGCGTACGTATTCCAGAGGATGAAAGAAAAGATTTTTATCTCTATGTAGACGAATTTCAAAATTTTGTAACTGAATCATTTGCAGGTATTTTATCTGAAGCTAGAAAATATAGACTGAATCTTACTGTTGCGCATCAATATACTGCTCAGCTTGTTTCAGATAAGAGTTCTGCTGTTCGTGATGCTGTTTTTGGAAACGTAGGTACTATGGTGGTATTTCGTGTGGGTGCGGACGACGCTGATTTTCTGGAAAAAGAATTTGATCCGGAGTTTACCCCGCAAGATATTTTGAGCCTGCCTAATTTTAAGGTTTATTTAAAACTTATGATAGATGGCGTGACTTCAAGACCTTTCTCTGCAAAAACATTAGCTCCTTTAGTTAAATCGGGCAATAAAGAGGTGGAAGAAGAAGTTGTCAGGTCTTCCCGTGCTTTGTATTGTAGACCGAAGGAAGTTGTTGAAAATGAAATAAATAGCTGGAGTGGTATGTCTATAGGTGATGGAAATGATGGCGCTGGGGGAGAAAAATTTTCAGCTAAATGTTCTGTTTGCGGGAGTGAAACGATGGTTCCGTTTAAGCCTGCACCCGGCAGGCCAATTTACTGCAGAGATTGTATTGCTAAAATGAAGAGTGGGGAATTAAAGCCACTTAAGGGTTCGGCAGGACAGAAATATGACGAATCAGGCTTTTTCAAACCTCTGGCCGATTTGGGTATTGAATTTGAACAAAAAAATGTTTCTGCCCAGGCAACAAAAACTGAGGAAGGGAGATACCCTGAAAGAAATATTAGTCCAACCCGTCGGCCTTCAACTAGGCAAAGTTCCAGCAAGAGAGGAGTTTTCTCAACAATCAAGAAAGTATTTAATAAGGACAGCAGACAAAGACCTTCTCGTTTGCCTGGTGGTGAAAATTTAGCATTAAAAGAAGTTTTAAATAAGACTCTTTCTGGTAGCTCGACACCCGTGCCTGAACCGATTTCATTGGATAAACTAAAGGCTGAAAAATTTACCCGTCCAACTGAAGGACCTGCTTCGGTTTCACCGCTTAAAGATCGTTCTGCGAGTGTCGAGGATATGAATAAGTTAAAAAGTTTTATTTCAGAAAAGAAGGCCCCGACGCAAAAAGGGGTCGGGGTCCAGACTGATAACGTCGGGATTGAGGAAAAAAAATCTGCTCAGCCATCAGGCGGGGAAAAACCCAAAGGAAAAATTAAAGAAGTACCAGAAGACGTTTTAAAGAAAATTTTAGAATAATTTTATGAACAAAGGCCTTTTAATTCTTATAATTGTTGTATCTATTTTAGTAATTCGTTTTTTTGGTTCTACTGTGTTTTTATGGCTCCTTCCAGTTGCTCTTTTAGGGGTCGCTGTTGCATTTTTTTATCCAATTTTTGTAGATGAAGGTCGGGTTCCAGAGTTCTCAGAATTATTAAAGAGGATATGGAAAAAATTTAAAAAATTTGAATCAAAATTTTTTAAGTGGCTGGATTAATAAT
>JAHJBA010000007.1 GCA_018813625.1 Patescibacteria group bacterium
AACTTAATAATAAATAAAAAATTAACGGCTATAAAACTCAAGCACAGCATCCAAATCAAGAAAGGTTTCCGTGTTCTTCGGTTTATTCAAAATTTTTCCTTCCATTTTCGCGACATCAAAAGAAACCCAAGCTGGGAAATTATACTCTTTTAATTTTTCCCCTAAATTATCAAAAATTTTTTTATTCTTAGACCCTTCGCGAATTTTTATCAAGTCCCCCATTTTTACCTCATAGGAAGGAATCGTGACCTTATGATTATTCACAACAAAATGTCCATGGGAAACCATCTGTCTAGCCGCGCGCCTGCTGTTTCCAAGCCCCATTCTATACACAACATTATCTAAACGAGACTCGAGTTTTTCAAAAAGCTTATCCACCGTACCAACTCCCTTTGCTTGCACTGCTTTTTTGACATAGTTGGAAAGTTGGCGCTCGCTTATCCCATAAGAAAAACGAACTTTTTGTTTTTCAACAAGCTGAGATCCGTACTCCGAAAGAGCCTTTGGACGTCCACCACGTCCTGAAAATTTTCCTGAAGAAGCTGAAAATTTCGAAGTCTGACATTTATCATAAATTCCTGGGCCCAATCTCCTGCAAATTTTAAATTTTGGTTTTGATATCATTACTTAATGCTTAGTTTTGAATAAAATAATTCGTGGTTGATAATTTTTAAACTCTTCTGGGCTTCTTAGGCTTTGGACCATTGTGAGGAACCGGCGTTACGTCTTTTATAGATGTAATCTCTATACCATGCGCCATAAATGCTCTGACTGCCGGCTCGCGCCCTGATCCAACACCCCTTATAACGACATCCGAATCTTTCACTCCCAACTGCTCCGCCTTGGTACCAATAAAATCACCTACTTTTGACGCCGCAAATGGAGTACCTTTTTTTGCTCCTCTAAATCCTAAAGATCCCGCACTAGACCAAAACAACGAATTGCCTAACTTGTCCCCAAAGAGAACTTTCGTGTTGTTAAAGGTGGCATCAATATATAAAGTTCCAGAAGTTATTTTTTTCTTTGATCCCTTTGATGTTGGCACTTTTGCCTCTACGGCAACTTCAACTTCGTTAGTTTGTTCAGTTTTAATTTTTGTTTTTCCCATTTTGATTAATTTTTACGTCTTACTTTCTTTTCTTCTTCCCGATGCCATTGTTTTTCTAACATTTCCCCTTATAGTCCTTGAATTTGTTTTTGTTCTTTGGCCCCTTACCGGCAACCTCTTCACGTGACGAATGCCCCGATATGTTTTGATATCTTTCAGCCTTTTAATGTTTCCAGAAACCTCTCTTTTTAAATTTCCTTCTATGGTCATACCTTCTATCACTGCACGAATTTTGTTTTCCTCCGCATCTGTTAATTGTTCAGGTTTTTTGCCACGGTCAACCCCTACTTGATCCAAAATTTTACGGGCAGTTGAAACACCTATGCCATAAAAGCATGTTAATCCAATCTCAAGTCTTTTTTCATTTGGTACTGTTATTCCTAATATTCTCATAAATTATTGTTTTTGTTTGTGCTTTGGATTTGAACAGATAACCCGCAAGTGCCTCTGACGCCTTACTATTTTACATTTGTCGCAAATTTTTTTCACTGCTGATTTTATTTTCATAAAAATTCTAAAATTTATTAAAACAAGACAAAAACAAGGGAAAATCCCTTATTTTTCAATACTTATCATTCTTAAAAACTGCAATTTCTATAATACACTATTGTTAAAAAAATTACAACCTTTTTACTATCCTTCCCTTGCCTCCATATGGGTCAAGCACAATTTCAACCTTATCCCCAATCAAAACCTTTATTCTGTGCATTCGCATCTTCCCCGAAAGGTAAGCCAAGATCCCCTTACCATCACCGAGTTCCACTCTAAACAAAGTGTTCGGCAAAGCCTCAGTAACAGAACCTTGCACCGTTATCAACTTTTCCTGCCTGCCGGCAGGCAGGTCTTTTTTCTGGTCATTCATCTTGATTAAACAATTCTAATAAAATTAGAGATTAGAGTCAATAACAAATTTTACTGCGGATAATTCACTATTATTTTTATATCTTTACTTTTATCGGGGAAAGAATTTTTCCACGCCGGCTTTATATTCATATCGGCAGAAGCTATGTTTGAGTATTGAGATAACACTTCGCTAAATTCTTTCTTATTTTTTCCCAAAAGATCTGAGGCGAGTTTGACTGTATCAATACTCCAAACAATTTTGGCATTACCAGAAAGACTAAAGTTTATATTTTTTATATCTTTAAAAGAAACAATATCCTTGCTGATAAAAGAAAAATCTAAATCACGAAGATTTGATATAAAAACATCGCTACCGTCATAATTTGAAACGTTTGCCTCAACAATTTTTTTTGTGAGCTTCTTTTCGTTAAAGAGAAAACCGTAAAGTGTTCCCTTTACAACCACAGGAACATTAATATCACTTGAAGTAAAATTAAAATCCTTGTTTTCTACTTCAAGAAAAACGGCACCTTCAAACAAAGCAAAGCCGGTAGGAATTTGTTCGATAATATTTTTCAAAAGCCTTTCCTTGAGAACCACTTCTAGCTCTTTTACAAGGGTGTCTCTTTCGTCGTCAGGCACTTGATGTAATTTGCCTGTAAGCCCACCTGCTATATTGCCTTTTGATCTGGCGTAAAATTTATCGTATTTAGATGTTCCCTTAAAACCATAAATTTTAAAATCCAGGGGTTCGCTGTTATATTCTGCACCAGCCTCAGCTCCATAGATACCAACCTCAATGGAGCCCGGTTTATCTTCGCCACCTGCTCCAGGAACAACTACTTTTTCTTTGGTTTTATATATTTTTCCATTTGAACCTTCTAACCGTGTGTCTATATTAAGTGTTTGGGGGGAAGAACTAAAAGTATTATAAATAATAACGGTACCCTCTGCTTTTATCGAAACATCCTTCTCTTCTTCAACTTGAACAATCTTACTTTCTTCCCCAGCAATGGACACAAGACTAAAGGATAAATTACCATCATCAGAGTCCCTGGAAGCTGAAAAGCTATCGCTTAAGTCAAAATCATACGTCTTAGGGGTAACTAAAATCTTTGCCCCAGAAAATAAAAATGAAACTGCAAAGAAAAGAAAAACGACGGAAATTAAGGCAACAATCCAAAGAGTATATTTAGGACCATCACTATTTTTATCTATGGGTTCTGGATTATAAAACGTAGGATGAGAAAACAAACGAGATTCAGGACGGTCTATTTTGCTCCTAGGTAAATCTTTTGGCAACTCCTCTTTTATTTCATACTTAACCTTTTTAATATCTTGAAGTATTTTTTTAGGCATAGTTATATTTTAAACAAAAAAGCGATTAATGTAAACAGATTCAATGATAATAAAAGGATCCCGGGTCACATTTTCCCTAAAAAGAACGATTCCGTGCAGTTCTTTTGTGTTTAGAGAAATAACGTTGAATTTTGACCTCCCTGAAGAAGACTGTAAGGCCATTGTATTTTTAATCATTTCTGAAAAGAAAGCGGAAATATCCTGGTCTGATGTCAAAAAAATAGTCGACGGAAAGAATGTATCATCAAATAAAACAGATAAGGATTCTTGAAATTTTTCCAACCATTTAGATTTTAGATCATTCATTATTGGCCCAAATTTTTTTTCGATTGATTTTTCCATATGTTTATCTTTATAAAGAGAAACAAGTGTTTTCGCATCATCTAGAGAACAATTAAATAAATTAGAGGCTTCCCTTACCAAAAAGTTACGACCCAAGGGAAAAGAAATGGAGTCACGCAAAATATTTTCCGTCACTATGGAGATATCGGTAATTTCTCCGCCTATATCCATTAACAAAAAATCCTCATGATGCATAAACACATCACGAGAAACCGTGAAGGAAGCTAGTGCGAAAGAGGAAAATTTTATATTCCCAAAATAAAAATATTTACCTATCGCGTGTTCAATTTTTTTTAATACATCTTCCGGACTCATGGAAATAAAAATATTCATCTCGAGTTTCTTTATTTTTTTATTCAATGGATCAGATTCTGTTTCTCCATCGAGCACAGTTTTAATATTTTTAAGCTCAATTGGTCTGTTTTTTCCATTAGAATGTTCATTATCTATTCCATGTTCCCTTTTAAACAAATTTATTTCCTTTTTAATTAGACTATCGGCAAGCTTTTGGGTAAAAATAAAAGGGTTATTTTTTTCTATTTTGATTGTCCTAGTTTGAGAGGCATACCATGGCGAGGAAAGAACACAAAAAGTTTTTTTAGGCACTCCCAAAGAAGCTTTGCTAATTTTACTGGCAACCATTTCAAGAGATTTAACAGTTTGAGATAAAAGCCTCTCGGAATTTAGTTCATTTTCTGGAACTATTTTTTCACGAATAGAAAAAATTATTTTTGGAATACCAGATTCCCGGGCAAAAAATAATGCCCCGCCAACGGAGGAAGACCCCACATCAAAAACCAAAACTAATTCTTCTTTCTTTTTAGGTTTAGAAAAAATCCCCATATAGTTAATTATACAAAATAATAACTAAAAAAGACAATTTTTGCTAAGTCTTCCTAGGAGGATAATAAAACAAAACCGCACTCAATAAATGAATGCGGAAAAGAAGTGATTTGCGGAAGCGAAAGACGAAACGATTGTCGCCATTCCAATGATTGTCCATCCTCCCATTGTCGTTGTTGAGCCACGACTCCGAATCGTTGCGGTTCACTTTGAACAAGTTCGGATTGCCATCACGGTCGCTATGTATATAATGCCATCTATACCACCACCCAGCGTGAAGACTTGCGTCGATCTTCTGGGTTGAATTTTATTTTGTATCTAAAATACACCAGCATCATACACCAAGTATCTTCATTTTTTATGAAGTGTCTGCATACACCACTCTACCCAAAGCCTTAGCCGTGGATATTCTCGATATATGGATACTAGACTAGGCACCGAGAAGTCTTGACCGCTCGCATATTCACCTAATCCATTTTTATAATATCATTTTTTATTAAAAATAAAAATTCAAAAATCAAAGTT
>JAHJBA010000053.1 GCA_018813625.1 Patescibacteria group bacterium
AATAGCATTTGTATATGGAAGAAAAGAGAGTAAAACAAGAAAAAACGGCTGTGAGAGATATTACCAAGGCGAATATTCACGCTTTGCAGTTATATTCTTACATCTTTTATTTTTTTATGCTTTTATTGGGGGTTTTTTTAGACTTTATTTTTCCAATAGGGATTCCGATTCAGTCTATCCTAATGCCCATTAGTGTTTCTTTTCTTATCATTGCTTCGGTTTTAATTATTTGGGCACAGAATGCTAACCGTAATTTGAATACAGAAAATTTAACAAAAGAAACCTTCTCAAGCGGTCCGTATTTTTTCATTAAAAACCCAACACACATGGGTCTCTTTCTTTTGGTTTTAGGTTTTGGAATTTTGGCAAATGCCTTTTTTGTGGTTATTTTTACAATTATTTCTTATGTTGTTACGAAGTTTATTTTCTTAAAAAGGGAAGAAAAAATTCTTGAGGCAAAATATGGAGAGCCATACATGGAATACAAAAAATCAGTTAAGTTTTAATTTATGATATACCTATTTTCCGGTGACGATTCAAAAAGAAAACACAAAGAGTATGAGAAGTTTTTGGAGTCTTTGCCAAAAGAGGTTGAGACTTTTTTTATTTCAAAAAATGATTTTAATAAAGTCCAAATTGAAAGTTTTTACTCTGGGGCAGGACTTTTTTTTAACAAGTGTATAGTGATTTTTTCCAATATTTTTGAAAGGGAAGAGATAGGAGATTTTATTTTAGAAAAATTAGAATTGATGGGTAGTTCACAAAATGATTTTCTCTTTTTAGAAGGAAAATTGAACAAACAGATTTTAGACGCTTTTAAAAAAGCTCGCGCGGAATTAAATATCTTTGAGTTGCCAAAAGAAAAAAAAGAAAGATATGATAATTTTCAACTAGCTTGGGCTTTTGCAGATCGAGACAAGTTAGGGCTTTGGGTTCATTTTCGTAGAGCAATGGATTTGGGTGTTAGTCCTGACGAACTGATCGGCATATTATTTTGGAAGGCAAAAGACATGCTTTTAAAAAAAAATTTCAGCAAATTTTCAGAAACAGAACTGAAAAATTTTTCTTACAGGATTTCTTATTTATTACCACAAACTAGAAAAGAGGGAATAGACAGCGAAATATCCTTTGAGCAATTCCTATTAGAGGCTTTTTAACTTGTCCGCCCTGTAGGATTCGAACCTACGACCTTCTCCTTAAAAGGGAGCAGCTCTACCAGGCTGAGCTAAGGGCGGATATTGTGATCATATAGGAAATATTACGAAAAATCAATATTTTTTATCAAATAGATAAATAAAAAACCCGACTTTTTAAAAGATTCGGGTTTTTGTTTCGAATTTGAAAATGAAAATTAAACTCTTTTCTGGTTTGCTACATTTTGATAATGTCTTCCAACAATCATCATTTCTATAATAAGCGGGAAGACCCTTATTTTTTTACTGAAGATTAGCCGAAAGACTACCTTCCAGTAATAAAAACAATCTTTAGAAAACATTCCCACATAGAGGACACTTTTTATAAAAGCTGTTAGGTCAGTCCATGAGATTTTTTGACCTTTGACTCTATGTTTATAGTGCTTTAGGAAGATATTTATCCTCCTGTGATAATTTTTTCTTTGGTAGATTGTTTTTATTAGGCGGTAATAATTTTCCAACAACTCTTTCACGTTATTGTTTCTTGGAATAAAATTAATGCCAATATCCTTTTGAGAGCCACCATTGCTTTCTCCCAATAGTCGGTTTTCCCGTTGCAATCTTTCTTCTAGTTGTGTGCCCGGCAAAACTGTGAGGATTGCTGGCATTGCACTAACTATGCCAGAGTTTTGGATAAACCTTATCAAGGAGTCGCAGGTTTGATGATTGTCATTATCAAAACCATAAACGAAACCACCCATTACCTGAAGTCCATGATTAAGCAATTTTTTTACCGCGCTTATCATGTTGACATTGATGTTTTGAGTTTTTCCGCAAGCTTTCAGGTTTTCTGGGTTTGGGCTTTCTATCCCAATAAAAACCTTACCTACATTTGCTTCTACCAATTGTTCTATCAAATTATCATCTTCAGCCAGGTTGAGACTAACCTGAGTTAGAATTACTAAAGGATATTTTCTCTTTTTTTGCCACGCGCTCAATTTTTTGAGCATCTCTTTTGCTCTTTGCTTGTTGCCGATAAGATTATCATCAACAAAAAAAATAGACCCGCGGTATCCTGCATCGTAGATTACCTGCAGTTCAGACAAAAATTGTTCTGTTGACTTGGTCCGGACTCTTTTGCCAAAAGTGGCGGTTATGTCGCAGAATTCACAATTAAAAGGGCACCCCCTACTGAACTGAGTGGACAGGGTTACGTAATCTTTTAGGTTTATAAGTCGCCACAAAGGAACTGGACTTGTGTCCAAGGATGGTCTTTCTTCAGATTTATAAATTCGTTTCAGCTCTTTTTTTTCTAGATCCTTGAGAAATAAAGGGAGTGTGTTTTCTGCTTCTCCAATTATTATATGGTCAACGTCCAGGAACCTGTCTGGTAATCCTGAGAACAAAGGACCTCCAGCCACAACTATCTTGTCGTATGTCTTACAAGTCTGTATTATTTGTTCAGCACTTTTTTGCTGAACGAGCATTGCGCTTATAAAAACCATATCGGTTTCCTGTATGTCGGAGTCAAGCAGTCTGGTCACATTTTCGTCTATTAATTTTAGCTCCCATGCTTTTGGAAGCATTGATGCTACGGTCAATAATCCAAGAGGTGGAAATGTAGCTTTCCCCTTTTTTCTTATTGATTTCCACCCTGAGGCTCTTTTTATCAAGGCCCCTAATAAAAATCTTAGTAAAAATTTTAGAAATTTAAAGTTTGTCAAAAATTTTCGACTAATTTTGTCGAAATACCAAAAATTTCCTTCTGGATTTTTAGGATACACTAAAAGAACTTTCATTTTTCCTCCTTTATTTTTTAAATTAACAAATAACCAAAATTCTTAGAATTATAAAATACTTCTGATGATATTGCAAGTAAGACATAATTTATCTATAATAATTTTATGTCTTCTGTGGCGCAAAAAGAAAACATTTTGATTTTGAACAATATCCGAAGTGCTGAAAATGTTGGCGCCATGTTTCGTACAGCTGATGCGGCCGACATTTCAAAAATTTATTTAACCGGCTATACTCCCAGCCCGTTAGATCGTTTTGGAAGAAAGAGAAAAGACATAGCTAAGTCTGCTCTTGGGGCGGAAGAATTTATATTTTGGGAAGCTAAAAAAAATTTGTCTCCTTTAATAAATAAACTAAAAAAGGAAAATTATCTGATAATTGGAATTGAGCAGACAAAAAAATCTATTAACTACAAAAAAGTGAAAGCAGGAGCAAAAAATGTTTTTATTGTTGGGACAGAAGTTTCTGGAATCCCTAAAAATATATTAAAAAAATGTGATATTATCGCGGAAATACCAATGCGAGGAAAAAAAGAATCACTTAATGTTTCTGTTGCCCTGGGTGTTGCATTATTTAGGATCCTAAATATATAAAAAGGCTTTAATAAACTATTTTGGTCCGTAGATTTCTCCGGTATCTACCGGAGCTACTGGTTTTAGAAAAGGCCCAGCCTTGCTTTCATATCTTGACGGTCCTCCAGTAAAAAACCACACGAACCAAAGGATTATAAGTCCTACAACAAGCCAAGTTAAATGATCTTTTGCCATATTTTTAAAAGTTAAATTTGATGAGCGGAACAAAAATGTGCGCTCCTGTTATTAATAATTTTTCTTATTATAACACCTCTGCACCCTTTTTTTCTACATTTTTTTCCAGTTCTTCTGTATGCTTCGTGGTGTAGCTGGAATTTCCCTGGGAGGCCATCAATATTTAGATAATCTGACACCGAGTCACCTCCAAAATTTATTCCTTTTAGTAATGTTTTCTTCACGGCTTTCAATAATTTTTTAAATTCTGTTTCTTTTATTTGCGATATCTTTCTTTCTGGTTTTATATTTGCATGCCAGAGTATTTCATCAGAATAAATATTACCTATTCCAGCTATGGTGCCTTGGTCCATTAAAACAGTTTTTATTTTTCCGTTTGGTTTTTTTAGCAAGCATTCTTTTAGTTTATTTAGGTTAAAACTCTTACTGAGAGGATCAGGGCCGATGTTTTTTAAATGTTTAGAAGCATAAGCAGTTTTTGTATTTAGTAGAGTTATTTTTCCGAACTTTCTCATGTCTGAAAATACTAAATGGTTTTTATTGGACAAAGTGAAAACAACATGAGCAAAACGGACATTCGGATTTTTACCGTAGAATAAATATCCTGTAAGTTTTAAATGAATTAAGATGGTTTTATTTTCAGATAGATTTATTAGAATATTTTTGGCTTCTCTTTTTATTGAAATTATTTTCTTGTTTGAAATTTCTTTTTTAAAAACAGTGAAATATTTTGGATTTGCAATTGTGTCATTTTTACGTTTATCCTTTGTAGATAAGTCTGTCCAGACGCTAAGTATTTTAAGGCCGATTAACTTTTTTCTTAGGCCTCTTATTGTTGTTTCAACTTCTGGTAGTTCAGGCATGTTATAATTATAACTCAATGAAAAGAATTTTGTTTTTGTCCCTGGTTTTTATATTTACCTTGGCCCCATTTTCTCTTGCTTGCGCTTCTGAGCCAATTAAGATTTTACTTGTTCCTGGCCATGATAATGAAATTTGGGGTGCACAATATGGCAATTTAAAGGAGGCGGACATGAACCTTCGTTTGGCAACCGATATCTATAATATTCTTAAAAAAGACAAAAGATTTAATGTTTTTATAACTCGGAACAAAAATGGCTACACGAAAGAATTTGTAGATTATTTTTTTACTCAAAGAGACAATATAGTTTTGTTTAAAGAAAATGCAAAGAAAAAAACGCAAGATGAAATATCTAATGGAACTTTTATTAAAAAAGATGGGGTTCAGCATATTAGCGCCTCGGAAGATACCGCTATTAAATTATATGGTATAAACAAATGGGCGAAAGAAAAGAATATGGACGCAGTTGTCCATATACATTTCAATGATTATCCACGTAAGACAAAGTGGACAATGGGCAAGTATAAGGGTTTTGCTATTTATATGCCGGATGGACATTTTTTAAATGCAAAAGAAAGTGCCCAGCTTGCTGGAAATATTTTTGCTCAACTTTCCCAAAAATACATTACTAGCACTTATGGAAAAGAAGAAGGTGGGCTTATTTCTGACCATGAATTGATTGCTCTAGGGGCCAATAATACTCTCAGCGAGGGTGTTCGTTCCGTTTTGATAGAGTATGGTTATATTTATAGATTTTGGAATGATTCTATGCGTTATCGGTCTTATAAAACTATGGCTGATTTAACCGTGAGGGGTGTTAAAAATTATTTTTTTAAAAAATAGAACTATTTTCCCCCTAAGATTTTAAGAGCTTCGCGGATTTTAGCATTTGTGTCACCATCGGGGGTAATTTTTTTCAACGCCTCACGGGCATCAATTTGTGAGTAACCAAGAGACTTTAAAGCTTCAAGAGCATCTAATTCGTCTCTAAGAGAAACATCCTTATCATCTTTTCCTATTTTGTCTCTAAGCTCAATGACTATCTTTTCCGCAGTTTTTCTTCCAATGCCGGATATTTTTGTTAGGTAGGCAATGTCATTTGAACTTATTGCTTTTCTAAGGGTTTCAATAGAAGCTATGCTTAAAACAGTTAGGGCGGATCTTGGTCCTATTCCTGATACACTTATTAGCATTTCAAAAAATCTTAGTTCTTCCATTTCTAAAAATCCAAAAAGGTCGAGAGCATCTTCTCTGACATGGGTGTGTGTCCAAAGAAAAATATCATCGTTAGTCTTTAAAGATCTTGAAAGTGTGTCTGGAGAGACATTTATCTTATAACCCACACCACCGGTTTCAACCACTAAAAACTTGTCTGTTTTAAGTATTATTTTACCTTTTATGCTACCGATCATGGATTAATTATAGCATATTTACTTTTTTCTTCTGTAAGTTGCTTTTGAGTAAACTTTTTGTTATATTTTACCTATGCCAATAACAAAATCAGCAAAAAAAGCGGTTCGTGGGTCTCTTCGCAAGAAAGCGCAGAATGATCGTTGGAAGCGCATGATGAAAGAGGTTATCAAAAAGATAGAAAAAATTGCCAAAAAAGACAAAATTGAAGCAGCAAAGCTATTAAGCTCTGCTTTTCAAACCATAGACAAAGCAGCGAAAAACGGAGTTATTAAGAAGAACAATGCTGCTAATAAAAAATCTCGCTTATCAAAGTTAGTGAAATAGTTTTTATGAGTCATCTCTTAGAATTTTACGGAGAGGAATGTCCGCATTGTGTTAAGATGCACGATTTGGTTGTACGGTTGGAAAAAGAAGAGGGAGTGAAAGTCGATGCTATTGAAGTTTGGCATAATGAAAAAAATGAAAGGCGCTTAATAGAGCTCGACAAGGATTTTTGTGGGGGTGTTCCTTTTTTCTATAATACTAAAACAAATAAATGGATTTGTGGAGATACGGACTATGAGGAATTAAAATCATGGGCACAAGATAAATAATTATTTATTCGTATCTTAGTGCATCTATCGGATTAAGTTGTGAGGCTCGGCGTGCCGGATAATAACCAAAAATAATACCTATTGTTGTAGAAATTCCAAAAGCAAGCGCTATGGATGAAAGGGAAACTTGGGTTTGAATGATTCCCAGAGATGTTACAGCAAAAGAGATCAACCATCCAAGAATAATTCCTATAAAGCCTCCGATGAATGTGAGTATTACAGCTTCAGCTAAAAATTGTGCATTTATATCGCGCTTTTTTGCGCCTATTGCTTTACGTAACCCAATCTCCTTTGTGCGTTCTGTTACTGTAGTCAGCATCATATTCATAATTCCTATTCCTCCTACTAGTAAGGAAATAGAAGCAATGGCGGCCAGAAAAATAGTAAAAGTATCTATTACTTGAGACAATGTCCCCAAAATGTCTTCTTGAGAAATGATTGAAAAATCGGCTTCCTCAACATTATGTTTTTCTAGAAGAGCATAAGTAACGGAATCTTTAACTTCTGACATTACATTCTTGTCTTTTACGGAGACGGATATCGTTGTTAGATAATCCATTCCAGAAAGAATTTTTTGCATAGTTGAAAGTGGAACAAAAATCATATCATCTGGACCATGAAAACCAGTCCCTCCTTTTCCTGTTAATATTCCGACAACATTAAAATTTATGTTATTTATCCTAATTATTTTACCCAAGGGGTCGTTTTCTCCAAAAAGATCGGTTGCAGCTGTGGCTCCCAGCACCGCCTGTCTTCCAATACTTCTCTGGTTTACATCCGAAATAAAAGACCCATTAGCCATGTCCAAATTATGAACAATGGCGTATTCAGAAGTTGCCCCAGTTATTGTTGTGTTTGTATTGTTGCCATTCGCTACAACTTGGAATCTACTTGCAACTTCAGGCGATACGAACTCTACCCCATCTATTTTTTTTATCAAATCGATATCCTCGTTTTTTAAAGTTTGGGCTGCGCCTCTTCCAGAAGAAACAATGCCTCGTCCAGGCTGAACAACCCCTGGAATTATTGTAAGCAGATTTGACCCAAGGCTTTCTATGCTTGATTGAATGGAAACCTTTGCCCCATTACCGATAGAAATCATAGCAACGACAGAGGCGATACCGATTACTATACCAAGCATGGTAAGCCCGGACCTTGCCTTGTTGGCTGAGAGGGAAGAGAATGTCTCTTTTAAAATTTCTATGGTTTTCATGGTTTTACTTTTTTATTATTCTCTTAATGTGCCCGTTTCTGTTTTCTGTTAATTTACCATCACGAATAAACAAAATTCTATCTGCATGTTCCGCAATATATTGTTCATGGGTGATGAGGATAATTGTTCTGCCATGTTCTTCGTTTAACCTTTGAAATGTTTCGAGAACTATTTCTCCGGTTTTTGAATCTAAGTTTCCAGTTGGTTCATCCGCTAAGATAATTGAAGGGTTATTGACTAAAGCACGGGCGATAGCCACCCTTTGTATTTGCCCGCCAGAAAGCTGGTTTGATAAATGGCCGAAGTGAGGTTCGTCTAGGCCGGTGGCAAAAAGTGATTCCCTTGCTCTTTTCTCTCTTTTTTCCGTTTCTATTCCGTCATATAAAAGAGGCAACATAACATTGCGTAGCACTGTAGTTCTTGGCAGTAGATTGAAAGATTGAAAAACAAAACCTATCTTATCTCTACGAATATTTGCTAATTCGTCATCTGAAAGGGTAGACACATCTCTTCCGTCTAAAAAATATGTTCCAGAAGTTGGGATATCAAGTGCGCCCAATATGTGCATCAGGGTTGATTTTCCCGATCCAGAGGGTCCCATTATTGCCACAAATTCACCTTCGTTGATATTAAAGGAAACATCATCTAATGCTTTGAGCTTTATATCACCAGTTTCGTATATTTTTGTAATATTTTTTACTTCAATCATTTATTTACTATTCATCGGCCTGTTCATATTTTTATTTGTAGTTGCTGGAGATCCAAAAATACTAGGGGCGGTAGTTGTTTTGGTAGTTGTTGGTAAAATGGTACGAGTAATTATTTCGTCACCTTCCTCAAGCCCAGAGATTATTTCAGTTTGAAAATCGTTTGATATTCCTGTTTCGACTGCGATTCTCTTAGGGGGGGTCTTTGAAATCAAGCCAATATTTCCGTTTCCATTGTTTGAAGGCTCAATGTGGTAATCAAGAACTTCAACATAGCTTTTATTGTTTTGGGATTTTATGGCACTGTTTGGAACAGTTAAGACATCTTGCTTCATCTCAGTGATAATAGAAGCGGAGACACTCATTGCTGGTTTTACTCTTTCATCTTGTGTGTCAAAACTTATTTTCACATTATATGTTACCACTCCTTGTTCGACAGCTCCGACAGAATCAATTTCTACTACTTCTCCCGTGATTGTTAATTCCTCTATTGCGTCGAAAGTAAGGGTTGCTCTTGCTCCAGTTTTTATCTTTGCCACGTCTACTTCATTCATGGAAATTTCAGCGATTTGTTTTTGGGTAATTAGGGTTGCCACTAAGGTGCCAGAGCTTACGGAATCATTTTTTTTGACGTCTATGGTTGCTATTGTTCCATCAAAAGGTGCGCGCACAGAATAGTCTGCCAGTTTCTCTTTTGCATCTTGAAGAGTATTAATTTTTTGTTGCACTGATAGCTCAGAGCTTTGTATGTCTAGGTCGGTAGTTGGAAAAGCATCTTTATAATTTTTTATACTAGTTTTTATAGAAAGGAGGCTGGAAATATGTCCATTCATTGTGCTTGTATATCCAGAAAGAGTGTCCTGAAAAGAACTATATGCCGAAGTATTGTCCAAGTCCTCTGCCAGATAATCTACAAAGTTTCTGGTAGTTTTTACAGCATCATTTATTAATTTTGAAGTAACATAGGTTTCATCAATATTACTTTCTATGTCACTATTTATTGAATTTCGATCAAGTTTTCTAAAATTGATTCGATTTTCAAAAAATGCATCATTAGCTTTGTAATACAATACTTCAGCTTGCTCCCTGTAATCTAAAGCAGTTTCACCACTTGACCTTGCTGTGTTTTCTGACAATTGAGATTGCGCTAAAAGATCTTCAAGTCCATTCATGATTAGTGGTAAATCTAAAAAAGCGTTTGAGACCGTAGTGAAGCCGTCATCATAAGCCTTTTCTAGGTCGGCATTCATATTTTCTTCTGAGTTTTGGAGTTTTAGTTTTTCCAGAGACAGCTTTGCATTCTCGAGGCTTATTTCTGCGTCGCGTATCGTTTTTTGTGCATCTTTTGCGTCAAGTTGTGCTATAAGAGCACCTGTACGGATTTCTTGTCCGCTTTTTACCGCTAAATATGTCACATCTCCAGACGTCTTTGATTTGATATCTATTTGGTTATAAGCAGAAACCTGCCCAGTTCCCGAAACAGAGGAAATAATTGTCCCTTTCTCAACCTTGGCAGTTACATAGCGAGTGTCTCCCGAGGTGCTTGTTATTTTTTTATATCCCCAATAGCTCAGGGCGATCACAATTATCAGAATAAATATGCTAGTTTTTTTATGTGTCTTTATGTACGATTTTATTTTATTCATGAAGTTTTGATTTTTAGTTTCCATTTAAAAAATCTGGGAATGGCATTAATCTTATAAATTTTGCCTCAATTTGGCCTTTGTTGTTTGGGGAACCTATAGTAACGATAAAATCATCTATTTTTAAGTCGCTGACCCCAATATTTTTCTGCATTTTTTGTATTTTGGTTTGATCGTTAGTCAAAATAATTTTTTCTGTACCATCTTTGTCTTGCACTATAATAATTGGCGTTTCTTTTTTTATTATTTTTCCAGCCGCACCATGTGCATTTGGGAAATTATCCCTTCCTAAGAAATGTGGCCCTCCTGGCTTCATGCCAAAGTTCCGTCCATAATTTTCTCCCCAAGCGCGACCAAAAGACGCTTTATGGAAGCCAACCGAAACTCCTGCTGAAAAAATTAAAATTATTACCACAATAATTCCAATACCGCTTAGAACGCCTATTAAAATTCTTGATTCAAAAAGTTTTATTAATCTTTTGTATATTTTTTTCATATAATTTATGCTTTTAAATAATAATGATAACCATAATGACCTTTAGTAATTTGTTTTAAAGTAAGTCGCAAAGATAAAAGGAAAATAAAAATAATACTGAGAGATAAAATTAAACTAGTGGTTGGCAGAGATTCGGCGACTGAATATGCCAATTCTTTCCATGACACGGAGATTGCTTCAATGGAAAAGGCAAGAGATACATATTCGTAAAAACCAGATTGAGTAAAGTCGGATATTAATATTTTAAATATTGGAATAAAACCTATTAACGAGATTATTCCAATAACAGGAAAGAGGTAAACCCCAAGATTAACCTTATCTCTATTGAGTAAATCTATCTTGCGGAAGATGTGTTCAGTTAATTCCTTTTCAGGTTGATACTTTATTTTTTGTAAGGCTCTTTTGAAATTTTCCTTCATACATATTGATATACGAAGGAACCGTAACCTTTGGTGCAGATTAGTTAAGAAACATTTCTTGATCTTTTTTAAACAAAAAAGTGGCTATGTGAAAAATTGTATAGGTAATAAAGAAGGCCGACAGGACGTCGATTGAATAATGTAAGTGCGTCATTAGTACGACTGCTCCAAACACAAAAGATGAAACAATTAAAAAGTAGCGAAGCTTCTTTTCATTCCAGAATACTAGGGCCATAAGAAAAGGAAGACCAGTGTGACCCGAAAAGAACAGATCTCCCCCGAAGGTGAACTTACTGATTAAACTTTCGGATTCAATAATTGCCTGGGTGGGGAATGGGCCGATGTGAGTTAGGCTGATAAAAACAGCTCTTATTATGATAAAAAGAGCTATGCTTTTCAGGGTGAATGGGATTTTTTTAGGACTATATAAACACAATAAGGCTATAAATATCCAAAAAACGAGTGCCCCGTAGGTAAAAATACCAGCGACATTGAAAACTGGAATATTGCTTAAAATAATATCGGTTACTGGAGAGCTGGCTTTTTCTGTAGCATATATGCCAGCACGAAAGTTTATAACTAAACTTGAGAACAAAAAAGCGAAAGAAATTATCGAAGACAGAATAAGTTTTTTATTACTGGTATAGTCCTTATAATTTTTCACCAATTTTTTCATATATTTCTATCGAATATTCTTATGTTTTTTAATAATTGGTTTATGGGCTATAGCTTCTGAAAAGAATTGTGAAGTATAAATAATAAAGTTTTTTAATAGGCCGTCTTTTGTTAATCTTCTTCCTGAAGTAGGCATGATAAATCTTAACTTGAACTTTACTTTGCCATATTTGCTTGCTCTTCTAGCAGTATTTGCGTCTTCGCCAAAAAATTCTATTTTTGTATCGAAGCCGTTCATTTTTTCGAGGGTCTCTCTTTTTATAACATGATTGCCTCCCGTTGCCATATATCCTGTAATCCAATAGATTGGGATAGCCAGTAGCCAATAACTTTTCACTAAAAAAGATTGCCAAGCAGGGATGTCATAATAAACATAGGGGCCACTTAAGCAGACGAGATTTTTATCTTTTTTGAATTCTTCGATTATTTTTTCTACCCATCCCTTGGGCATTTGCGTATCTGCGTCAATATTTGCTACGATATTTCCAGTCGACTCGACGAAACCTCTTTGGCGCGCTTTTGTAAGACCCTTGTTTTCTTCTCGTACAACGCGGACGCCAGGGAAGCTTTTTGCTATCTCTCCTGTGTGGTCTGTGCTTGCATTATCAACAACAATAATCTCAAAAAATTTTCCGCTTGAATTTTTTATTGCATATTCCAGACATGCGCCGATATATTTTTCTTCATTATACGCAGGAATAACTAGGCTGATTTTTAAATCTTCTTCCATGTTTTATTTAACTCTTAAATTTAACATTTTAATATTCTGATAATACATTTCGAAAGGTAACATTGTGCACAAGACATTCCACCATATTTTTATTTGTACTTTTGTACCCCTAAACCAACCTCTTTTGTTTTGACTAAAGTCGTTTTCTACATTTGGCCATTGAACAACTTTTATACTTAATTTATTTTTAATAATTATTCT
>JAHJBA010000054.1 GCA_018813625.1 Patescibacteria group bacterium
ATCGGGTTATACATAAGTTTGTTTTTGATTGGCGCGTTTGTCTTTTCATTTTCTACTTCTCTTGCATGGGCAGAAGAAGCAACTGAGGTAGACGCAATGATACAGCCAGATCAAATACGTGATCTTGAGGCACGTCCTGCTTTAACTCAAGAAATACAGGCCATAAAAGAAAAAATGCAAGCAGAGAGGCAAGTATTAAAAGACAAAATAGAGGCCGCAAGAACAGAGGCAAAAACCAAAATGGAGGCATTAAGGGAAAGCTTGAAAACTGAAAAAGATCAGGTTAAAGCAAAAATTCAAGAAGCAAGACTTCTTGGAAGAGAAAAAGCTTTGGAAAGGTTTGACAGCAAATTCGAAAAAATGGACGAACTTAAAGAAAGAGTTGATGCCCTTATTGTTAAGTTTGAGGCAAAAGGTGTAGACACAACAAATGCAAAAACATTTGTTGCAACAGCGGAAACAAAATTAACCGAGGCAAAATCAAAAATCGCGGAAGCGAGCACCTTGCTTGCGGGATCAACGAACCAGCTTACTGCAGAGAACAAGGAAAAACTAAGAACCCTCGTAAAAGAAGCCCAAACTTTACTGGTAGATGCTCATAAGGCATTGGGAGACGCAACTAAGTCATTGAAGGATGCTGTCAAAGCAAAAAATGCGGTCGATGCGACAAATAATTAATAGTCTAATTTTAAAAAATAATTTATGGAACCAGAGAAAAAATCACACGGTGCATTAATTGGCTCGATCATTATAATAATAATTCTTATCATTGGTGGAATATACATTTGGCAATCAAAAGTTAAAAATGTTGCAAAAGAAGAGCAGGAAATGCAAGAAGTTCCTTCTCCAATAACCGATGAATTGAATTCTCTTGATCAAGATATCAATTCTTTAGATATAAACACTGAACTTGATGTGGTCAACATTGAATAATATTCAAATCAAAAAATCCCCGAGCATTCGGGGATTTTTTGATTTATTTGAAAATAATTGAATTTTGTTATAGGATGTTGAAATGACCAAATTAAATATTAAAATAAAAAAATTACCAAAAAGCGAACTTGAAATCGAGGGATCGATGGAAAGTGACGCTTTCGAGGCATATTTTGAAAAAGCACTAAAAGAAATTGGGAAGGACCTTGAGATCCCTGGCTTCAGAAAAGGAAGAGTGCCAGAAAATATTTTATTAAAGAATGTACCAGAAATAAAAATTCTGGAAGAAATGGCCAAAATGGCTTTGAATGAACATTATCCAAAAATCATCGAAGACGAAAAAATTGATGCCATAAGTAGACCGGAAATTTCTATTACAAAGCTCGCGCGTAAAAATCCTTTGGAATTTAAAATAAAGACTGCTGTAATGCCCATAATAAAATTGCCAGATTATAAGGAAATTTCAAAAAGAATAATCTCAAAAATTACGGATACTGAAAAAAGATTTTTCTGTTTCTGATGAAGATTTGGAAAAAACAATAATGGATATTAGGAAATCTCGGGCACCTAAAAAACACATGAAAGATGTGGCAAAAGAACACGCCTGTGAAGGAGAAGAATGCAAACATGACCATAAGGTAGAAGAGGTAGAAGAAGATGAATTGCCTCCATTTGACGATAAATATGTGCAAGCTCTCGGCCCTTTCAAAGATGTCGAAGACTTTAAGATAAAATTGAAGGAAAACATGAAGCTGGAAAAAGAGAATCAATTAAAAGAAAAAAACAGACTGAAAATCATAGAAAAGATAATCGATGATTCTGAAATGGATTTGCCAGAAATTTTAGTTGAAGTTGAACTAGATAAAATTTTATACAGAATGGAATCAGACATCGCACACATGGGATTAAAGTTCGAAGATTACTTAAAGCATTTAAATAAAACAGTGGAAGATTTAAGAAAAGAATTCAGAAAGGATGCTGAAAAGAAAGCAAAACTTGGGCTTGTCTTAAACGAAATATCAAAATTAGAAAAAATAGTTGCCGATGAGGAGCAAGTTGCAAAAGAAGTGGCAATGATTTTGGATCGCTATAAAGAAGCCGACCCAGAGCGCGCCCGTCTGCACGCCGAAAACGTCCTCACCAACGAAAAAATCTTCCAGTTTTTAGAAAGTCAGTAAAAATGCTATACTTAGTGTTGAAATAATTAAAAACTAATTTTAAAAATAAACCTATGCTTATACCAACCGTTATAGAAAAATCACAATTTGGGGAAAGAGCTTATGATATTTATTCTCGACTCTTAAAAGAAAGAATAATCTTTTTAGCTGGACCCATTGATGATCACACTGCAAATATTATTATCGCCCAGTTTTTATTTCTTGAATCAGAGGACTCAAAGAAAGATATTCACTTCTATATAAATTCCCCCGGCGGATCAGTCACTTCAACAATGGCAATTGTAGACACGATGAATCATGTGCGACCAGATGTCTCTACTTTTTGCGTAGGACTTGCTGCCTCAGGCGCAGCCATTATCCTTTCTGCTGGGAAAAAGGGTAAAAGATTCATGCTACCAAATGCAGAAATTATGATCCACCAACCTCTCGGTGGAGTAGAAGGACAGGCAACAGACATCGCTATTACCGCAAAACACATCCTTAAAACCAGAGATAATTTAAACAAACTATTGTCTAAAAACACAGGAAAATCCCTGCCACAAATCGAAAAAGACGTAGAGCGCGACTTTTTCATGGACGCCGAGGAAGCTAAAAAATACGGCATTATTGATGAAATCGTAACTAAATCAAAAACTCCAACTAAATAAATACCTAAATCAAAAATATATAAACTCAAAAACAGTATTAGACAAAAGATATTGTTTTTGTTATATTGATAATGTTGACTTTTAAAAATTTATTTAAACAAATCGGTTTATAGGAATATACCAATATATGTTAGTTTTAAAGGGAAATTTTCAAATCTTTTATAGGACGAAAATCGAACCACAAATATAGTGGCGTGTTCTTGTAGGCCGACATTAGGCTTATGAGCATAACATTAACGACAATTCTATTGGGAGCAGGAGCTCTCCTTTTGGGCGTTTTGATGGGATACTATCTACGCGTAATTGTAGCATTAGGCAGAAAACGATCCATTGAAATCGACATTAAACAAATGATGGTTGGCGCAAAAGAAGAGGCGCAAAAAGTTATAAATGAAGCAAAAGAAAAATCCGAAAAAAAACTAGCAGAATTAAAAGAAGATGAAAAGAAAAAAGAGCAGGAATTTAAAGAAACGGAAAAAAGACTTATTAAAAAAGACGAGCTCTTGGATGCTAGACAGTCAGAAATAGACAAAGAAGTAGAAAATATAAAAATCAAAGTCGAAGAAATAAAAAGAATCCAAGAAAAAGTAGTTAAAATAGAAGAAGAAAAAAGAGATGAGCTTGCGAGGGTAGCAAAACTCACCGAACAAGAGGCAAAAGATGAATTAATGAAAGATGTTGAGAAAAAGTATGAGGAAGATATTCTTGTAAAAATCCAAAAACTGGAAACCACCAATGAAGAAAAATTGGAAAACAGAGCAAAAGAAATACTAGTCACTTCGATCCAGCGCCTAGCAACAAGTACGGCATCAGATTTGATGACTACAACGATAACAATACCAAACAACGAAATAAAGGGAAAAATTATTGGAAAAGAAGGAAGAAATATCAGGGCATTCGAAAGAGCCGCAGGAGTGGAGCTTATTGTTGACGATACTCCAGGATCTATCGTTATTTCTTCTTTTGATCCAGTTAGAAGGCAGGTGGCGCGAGTGGCGCTTGAAAACTTAATCTTAGACGGACGCATTCAACCGGCTAAAATTGAAGAACTGGTTGAAAAAGCAAGAGAAGAGATAAATAAAATCATCAAAGAAAAAGGAGAACAGGCAGTATATGAATGCGGAATATTCAATTTTGATCCGCGCATTGTCGCAATAATCGGACGACTTTACTTCCGCACAAGTTATGGACAAAATGTGCTTCAACATTCCATTGAAATGGCACACATAGCTGGGATGATCGCTGAAGAACTCGGCGCAGATGTAGCCATAGCTAAGGCAGGAGCATTGGTCCATGACATAGGAAAAGCGCTTGATCACGAAGTACAAGGTACACACGTAGAAATCGGTGTGAGAATACTCCAAAAATTTGGAGCAGATGAACGCATAGTCACAGCAATGAAAAGCCATCATGGTGATTACCCTTATGAAACAATTGAAGCAGTAATAGTTCAGACAGCCGATGCTATATCGGGAGGGCGTCCAGGCGCTCGCCGAGATTCTGTTGAAAATTATCTAAAACGCCTGCAAGAACTGGAAGCGTTGGTAAATAACTTCCCAGCCGTAGAAAAATCCTATGCTTTACAGGCAGGTCGTGAGATACGCATATTTGTAACACCTGAAAAAATATCAGATGCGGAAGCAAAGCTTATGGCACGAGATATCGCCATGAAGATAGAGCAGGAATTAAAATACCCTGGAGAAATCAAGGTGACCTTAATTCGTGAAACACGGGTTATAGAATATGCCCGATAAAAGAAACAAGCAAAAAGGCCGAACAGTGTTCGGCCTTTACTTAAAAATAGGTTCGACTTTCCGATACTCTCTAATTTTAACCCCATACTTAGAGAAAATATCAGCTGGGGACTCGTCATCAAGAGCAATCTCTACTTCTTTTCCGACATAATCCCTCTTAGGGACAAGCTCGAAAGACTTAATCCCTAGACTATGCAAGAGCTCTTCGTTTTTTTTAATATCACCCCCAGTCCAGAGGGTAACTCTCACTCCCTTGGCTGTAAAATCTTCAAGAGTCTCAAGCACTTTTTTGTTTATCTCCCCTTTATCAAATGACACAAGGGTGCCAATGACATCACAAAAAACGCCAGGACAAAATTCCGAATCTGACATAATACCTCCTTTTTAAATCTTAAATAATGTTCAAGTTTATTAAATGGTAACATTTTAATTTAAAAAGTCAAATTTTTAAAAATTTTAACCAATAATTTATTAAGTAGAATTCCCTTGCCCTTAAAAAACCCTTAGTATATAATAGATAGGTATATATTTTATAAGGAAGGGGTCGAAATATTATAAAAAGAACTTTAAATAAATATGAATAAACAAGCATTAGTTGAATTAGTACAAGGAAAGCTTGGGGGAACAAAAGTGCAGGCAGAGGAAATTGTAGATGCAATATTCGATGCTATCATTGGCACAATGAAGAAAGGCGAAGATGTTTCAATTGCTGGCTTCGGAATCTTCTCCGTAAAAGCAAGAGCTGCAAGAATGGCTCGCAATCCAAAAACTGGAGAGCAAGTTAAAGTAGCTGCTACAACTGTTCCAAAATTTAGAGCTGCAAAAGCTTTGAAGGACGCTGTTAAATAACTTTAATCTCGAGATTAAATTAAAAAAACCACCCATTCGACAAACTCAGGGTGGTTTTTTTAATTCTTAAGCATCCATCCTTCGATTAGACTCAGGATCTAGGCAACTTTCGGCCTGTATTGAATTGCCTCTAAAATATGATTTGAGCTTATTTCCTCTGAATTTTCTAAATCAGCGATAGTCCGAGCAATTTTGATCACCCTGTGATATGCACGAGCGGAAAGCCCTAACTTTTCTGCACTCTCATCAAGCAAATTTCTTACGTCTTCCTGTATTTTTACTATATCTGACAAATCTTTTACATTCATTTCACTATTTGTGTTAATATTTCTTCCAAATTTTTCAAACCTGTTCTTCTGCAACACTCTCGCAGAGTGGACCCTTTCTTTTATCTTTTGGCTTTTTTCACCCTGTCCTTCTTCTCCAAGTTTTTTGTAATCAATATTACCAACGGAAACCCATAAATCAATCCTATCCATGATCGGTCCCGATAATTTCCTTTTATATCTATCTAAATCAGACGGCTTGCAAATACAGGCCTTTTGTTTTGAACCAGCATTTCCACAGGGACACGGATTCATAGCCGCCACTAAAATAAAATTAGATGGAAAAATAGCTGAGCCTTTTGCCCGGGAAATAGAAACAATATTGTCTTCAAGCGGTTGTCGCAATGATTCAATAACTCTTTTCTCAAATTCAGGAAACTCATCTAAAAACAAAACCCCGCGATGGGCAAGTGTTACTTCGCCAGGCTTTGGATATGTTCCTCCCCCAATAAGTGAAACATAAGAAGAGGTGTGATGTGGTGCGCGAAAAGGAGGCGCACAAACAAGTTCTCCCTTGGTCGCTCCCGCCACTGAATGTATGCCGGTAATTTCTAAAACTTCTTCCAATCTTAGATCTGGTAAAAGACTAGAAAAGGCACGTGCAAGCATCGTTTTGCCTGTACCAGGCGGTCCATACATTGCAATATTGTGTCCACCAGCCGCAGCAATTTCAAGGCCACGCTTTGCCCCTTCTTGTCCGCGAATATCTGAAAAGTCAGCACTTCTCCTCTCTTTTTCATAATTAATCTCCGTTTTCGGCTGAGCATTAATCCTTTTATTATTTTCCTTATTCTCATCAATGTGCTCCACAATTTCTGTAAGAGTATCCGCCCCAAAAATTTTAATACCCTCAACTAGGGCCGCCTCAACCACATTCTCTTTTGGCAAATAAACCTCTTCAAACCCCATTTTTTTTGCTTCTTGAACAAGAGGAAGTGCTCCCCTAATCGCTCGCAACGTTCCATCAAGTCCGAGCTCCCCAAAAAATATCTTTTTTTCTGGGTCAAATTTAAATCCCCAGCAGCAATCATGTATGAAAGCGCTATGGCTAAATCAAAAAACGGCCCCTCTTTTTTAAGGTCAGCCGGTGAAAGAGAAACTATTATTTTTTGATTTTTTGCTTTCGGGGACTGAAAGCCAGAATTTTTTATGGCTGAGCTAACCCTGTCTTTTGATTCATCCACAGCCTTATCAGGAAGCCCCACAACAGAGAAAGAGTGCAATCCACGAGATAAATCAACCTCAATGGTCACTATCTGTCCTTTTAACAAATTTACTTGCGCAGAGTAAACTTTTGCAAAGCTCATTTTGTATTATTCGTTAAGATGTTTTTTACAAGTTTGTGCTGCCGCATTTGCCTCCATGCGTGTCAATTCTATGTCTTTTTTACATATCTTGCATTTTCCGAAAACTCCCTTATTGATATTCTTTAAAGCAGACAAAATATTATTCAACCTTGATTCTAACTCCCTTATCATAGAACTTCTCTCTTCAAAATCCTCAAACCTATCGGCCATGTCATTCTGATCAGATTCTGTGTAATCCCTTTCTTCCGGAGTCGCTTCCCACTCTCCTGTCTCAGGATTAAGTTTCCCCATGTCTCTCATTTGCTCGAGCAACATGTCTCTCTCTTTTTCCAATTTTTCTTTTATTTTTTTCTTATCTAATGGCATCCCAGTACTAAAATATTATTTTTAATAATAACTTAAATTTATCTTATTTTACCTTTTTTGTCCACCTTTCTAATTTTAGAATAATCAAAAATTTAATACGGGACAGGTACGCAAATGATATCATTTTTAATTTAAATGGCAAACAATATTATTTTTTTATTTGGCTTCCAGCTAATCGAGGCTTTACTTCATGTACCACCGGTAGAGAGTTTGTAATAATAACAGAATTTTCATCCGCAAAGACATACATTAAAACAATCTTCCCGTCTTTATCGTATAAAATACGAGCATTTTTGTTTTCAACAATACCATCTTCAAAATCTTTTGTAAGTAAATAATTAGTATCGGCATTTATTTCTACAGCAAAAAAACCATGCAAATCGTAAAATATTTTATTTTCCCAAGCCTTTATGCTTTCAAAAACATCCACAAAGGATCGAACTTTCAATAAGATAAATAAATCTTGAGTATCATTTTTTACGACCCCAAATAAAAAGTTGTCACTCACAAAAACATTCTGCCCTGGAACAAAGCTACTTTTTATAAGAGAAATGAATTCCCTTAACAGAACTGGTTTTTTGTTATTAGTAAGATAAATTCCTTCAACTCCGCCAATTTTTATATTAGCTGCATTCACCTCGTTCAGAACAGTCTGGGATATCTTGTCTTTACTGAGACCTCCAATTTCTAAAAATTTACTTTGGTCAGTAAAAATTATTGGGATAAATTGCGGTCCTACTGAAACTGTAGAAATTTTTTCTTTAAAAACTGCCCAGATAATCAAAACAAGAACTGAAATAAATATAAGTGCAACACTAATGAACATAAATAATTTATTTTTTTGCGATTCTGGAGATAAGTTTTTTTTCTGCGCTTCCTCTTCTTCCTGTTCGTGAATTAGCTTCTTTATAACCCCACCTTTACCACTCTCAATAACCTTGGCCATGTCTTCGGCATAAGTTTTTATATTCGTATTTTTTGGTTTAATTTCTTCCATCCCGTTTTTTAATTCTTCGGTTTGAAAAAATTCTTGTCCGCTTCTTTGATAGATAAACCTATTCTACCTTTTTCTTTGTCTACATTTATGACTCTCACCGGCACGATCATACCTTCCTTTAGTATATCGCTAACTTGTTCTACACGGAAGGGTGCAATTTCAGAGACGTGTACCATCCCATCGGTAAACGCATTAAGTTTCACAAATGCCCCAAAGTCCGCAATCTTTACCACTTCTCCTTTCAGGGTTTCACCAGGCACAAACTCATGCGTCATATCCTCAACCATTTTTTTTGCCGCTTCGGCAGAACCGTTCTTGCCAGTTAGATACACAGTGCCATCATCTTCAATGGTCACCTCAGCCCCTGTCTTTTCTTTAATATCTTTTATTGTTTTTCCTCCACTACCTATAACCATACCTATCTGATCTGGATTAATTTTTATAATCAAAATTTTTGGCGCATTCGGAGAAATTTCCTGGCGTGGTGCAGGAAGTTCTTTTTCTATGCTATCGAGTATTTTAAAGCGAGCAGTCTTTGCTTGTATCATGGCCTCTCCCAATATCTTTACCGGCACACCATCCATTTTTACATCAAGTTGAATCGCAGTAATTCCCTCTCTTGTTCCAGCAACCTTAAAGTCCATATCACCATGATGATCCTCTGGTCCTTGAATATCGGTTAATATCTTATATTTATCGTCGCTTTCATACATAAGCCCCATGGCTATACCAGCAACTGGAGCCTTGATCGGTACTCCGCCATCCATCAACGCAATTGTCCCAGCACAGATGGAAGCTTGAGAAGTAGAGCCGTTGGAAGCCATCGATTCTGAAACTATACGCATGGTGTACGGAAATTCTTCTTTGGACGGCAAAACCATAGCTAATGCTTTTTCAGCAAGCGCTCCGTGTCCTATTTCTCTGCGATTTGTAAATCCTGTACGGCCAACTTCTCCAGAAGAAAATGGGGGGAAATTATAATGGTGCATAAATCTTTTCTCGAATTTAATTTCCATTCCTTCTGTTAAATATTTATCTTCGGGTCCTCCCAACGTAAGCACAGACAGGACATGAGTCCCTCCACGATAAAATATTCCGGAACCATGGATGATGCTCGAAATTCCTCCAGCCTGAGCCAAAAGATCACGTACTTCATCCATCTTTCTGCCATCTGCACGTTTGTTCTCATTTATTGCTTTTTCATGAAGAATATCGTTCTCGGTATTGTCAAACAAATCATCTTCCAAAGAAAAATCTTCCTTGTCAGTAAATTTTTCTTTAACCAAATCATTCCAAATACCATGAAGTTCATCTATTTTTTCTTTTCCTGCTCCGGCAAAAAGGGCTTCCTCCATCTTTGGTAAAATATTTTCGTTAAATAAGGCTACAGATTCCGGACTGATAACTTCTTCTTCCATCTTTGTTTTTTCCTTACCAATTTCTTTTGCTATGTTTTTTTGAAATTCTTCCAGTCTAGAAATTTCAGCACTCGCCCTTTGAAGCGCTTCTTCTATCTCTTCCTCTTTCACTTGTCTAGCTGAAGCCTCAATCATATTAATACTTCCTTCCTTTCCGCAAACCGTAAGGTCAAATTTATATGGATACTCTTCCTCGCGCATTTTTGAAGACGGATTTACCTTCAAGGTTTCATCATCGTATTTTCCGATACGTACAGCTCCTACCGGTCCACGCCAAGGAATATTAGAAACAAGAAGGGCTAAAGATGCTGCATTTATCGCAAGCATTCCTGGGTCATTATCATCAACAGAAATTACGGTTATCATAACCTGCACCGCATTTTTTAACTTCTGATCAAAAAGTGGACGAATAGTCCTGTCAATAACTCTACTGGCAAGAATCGCTTCCATGGAAGGCCTTCCTTCACGACGTGTAAAGCGCGATCCTAAAATCTTTCCAGCCGCATAGAATTTTTCCATATAGTCCACCGTAAGATTAAAAAATCCTAGGCCTTTCTGTTTTTCCTTAGACATACAGGCAGTTGCCAATACTATTGTTTCGCCATATTTCAACATAACCGAGCCCTGTGCTTGCTCTGTTAAATCAGTAAAAATAGCGGTTAATGTTTTACCACCAATCTCAATTGAATACTCTTTTTTTTGCATATTATATTTTAGCTCCCCTCCAGACTGTAATATTGTTCTTTAACGAACACTACTATCTGTCTAGAGATGAACCTGATTAAACTATTAAATATCCGCCTATGGCAGATCCTGATTATATTAGCAATTATCGAGACAAAAAGCAAAAAAATCCCCCTAATGGGGATTTTTTTGCTTCACAATTAAAGTAGAAATTTTTTAGGACTTTCAGATAAGTCCACAAAATCATCCGCTACCTCACGAAGCTTGGAAGAAGTTGACTTTCCAAAAGAAATTACCTCCACCTGAGTCATGGTCTGTAAGTATTGAACAAGTGGCACAAAATCCCCGTCCCCAGACACCAAAACAATAGTATCTAAGCGTGGAGCCGTTTTGATTGCATCAACCGCAAGGCCAACATCCCAGTCCGCTTTTTTGGTTCCAGTATGAAAAATTTGTAAATCTTTTGTCTTGGTTTCAATGCCAAGTTTTGTCAGCGCCTCAAAAAAATGCTTCTCCTCGCCCGTTTCTGTTGTAATAACATAGGCAACAGCGTGAACAAGCTTCCTGCCCGCAACTGCTTCTTTTAAAACTGCGCCAAAATTTACCCTTGCTTTATATAAATTACGAGCTGAGTGGTATAAATTTTGTGTATCAATAAAAACACCGACCCTTTGTTCTTTGTGTTTAATTACTGTCATAAATATATAAAATAAACATTTATTTAATAAATCGACCTATTTATGTAGTATAGCATGTCCTTTAAAGGACATAGCCATAAAAATATTTATTCACAGTTACTAAAAATTTGACTTAATGTTTTGTTGCTTTAAAATATATACATACCGTATTTTGATATGGTTAAAAATAAAAATCAAAAAACAAGGTCGGTTGCAGAAGTTTAATTCTCTTCTAAAAGGGCATTAGACTTTTATTGGTTTTGATTTTTAAAACATGAA
>JAHJBA010000055.1 GCA_018813625.1 Patescibacteria group bacterium
CATCCATTACTGGACGTCTTTAAGTCTGGCTTTTACCATAATAAAGTAAGGTAAGTATAATTTTTTTATTTTCCAAAGTCAATTTGTCTCTTAAGTTCACATCACTCCTTCTCTATCCATTCTGGATCTTGTCGAACTAAGAGTTTATTTTTGTTTTCTTGATCTTTTAGTATTGATTCAACGGCACGTTCCATCCGCATGCTTTGTGAACCTTTAATAAGGATAAGATCATTATCCTTAATGAAAGTTCTTAAAAATTCCCCTACCTCACGCGAGTTATTAAATTCAAGAATATTTTTTTGTTTCATCCCAGCATCCAGCGCCCCATCCTTAATTGCTTTTGCACGAAGACCAACAACAACAAGAATTTCAGAATTTTCCTTAGCGATTTTCCCAATATTTTTATGGGCCTCTTCCGTATGTTTTCCGAGCTCTAACATATCACCAAGCACTGCTATTTTTCTTCCCTTGTTTTGTATGCTTCCTAAAGTTTTAAGCGCTGATTCACAGGCAAAAGGAGAAGAATTATAGGTATCATCTATAATAATAGAATTATTTATTCCTTCAAGGAGACACATGCGCCCAGGAGGAACTTCATATTTTTTAACAGAGTTTACTGCATTAATCATGTTGAATTTCAGGCCGAAGGAAACAGCCAAAGCAGCCAATGAAGCATACATGTGGTTTCTTCCAAATACCCCGCTTATTATTACAGGCAAACTGCTACCTCCTTGATCAACTCTGAAAATTATTCCTCTAGGTACTCCCTCATTCGAATAAAAAATAGTGTCTTCTGATCCCCTTATGTCAGCATCTTCTTTAAAGCCATAGGTAATAACTCTATTTTTTGTTGTTATCTTCATCTCCATAACGGCCTCGTCATCCGCGTTAAGAATCAAGATTCCATCCTTTTTCAAAGTTTTAATGAGCCCGCTTTTTTCTTTTATTAAATGATTTCGTGAATTAAAAAATTCAATATGCACTGGAGTTTCCCCTATTGCAGTTATAATAACCACATCACTCTTAAGCCAAGAAGCTGTTTGCCTCATGTCACCGGGTTTTCCAACCCCCACTTCTAAAATAAGCCACTTGGGATATTTATGTGGCCAAATAATTAACCACAATCCCTTTAAAATATTCTTAATCCAGATATACGGATTATTCCATCCATTCGGGCAACCTAAAACAGTAAGAGGTAATCCTATTTCACTATTGTAACTTTTCTCACTTTTGCGAACATATGAAACGGAAGACACAACCGCGTAGACCGCATCTTTTGTAGAAGTCTTACCTACTGAGCCGGTAATTGCGACAACCTTTGGTTTGTACTTCCAAAGAACAATCTGAGATTCTTTTTTTAAAATGTAGGATATTAATTTTTTAAAAGTTGTTTTCATGGTTCGATTTTATTCACCATAACCCTGAGTCTTTATTAAAGGGTCATTTATCTGTCTGGTGGAATTTCATAATAATTAAGTAAAAATTTTGCAATATCCAAAAATGGATCTGCCCAAGTTTGCGAAGCATAAAGAATTCCTTTGGGATTTACTGCATAAAGAAAAATAATAAATTTTGGCTCATAGGCGGGTAAATAACCAAAAAAAGAATGCGTATGCCTGTCTTCATAATATCCTCGTCCATCTTCTTTGGCAACTTGCGCCGTTCCAGTTTTCACAGCAATAGAATAATGATCCATCTTTGCAAGCCCGCCCTTAAGTGATTTATCCATGACTGTTACTAGCATCCTAGTTATTTCTTCCGAAGTTTTTTCGGAAATTTTAGTCTGGGTACTTTCATATGTAATATTTTTTTTAGTGCCATCTTCATATTTTATTGTTTTTATAAGATGTGGAACAACTAATTTCCCCCCATTAGACAACGAAGCAAGCGCACGTATTGTCTCTACTGGAGTCATTGCTATTCCCTGCCCGAAGGAAGCATTTGCATATTCAATATCTCTAGGACTTTGCAAGTTTGACACCAATCCACTGGTTTCGTTTGGCAGATCAATCCCTGTTTTTTTTCCTATGCCATATGAAAGCAAATAGTCGCGCAAGTTATCGTGCCCTAACTTATGCGATACAAAAACCATCCCGGTATTAAGAGATTGATTTAAAACCTCCTGCATATCCACAACACCTCTAGCTTTTTTGTCAAAATTATTTATTTGCTTTTCCTCAACAATCACTGATCCTCTGTCTTCATATTTAGTTCCAGCAGTAACTACTCCTGTATCTAAACCAGCGGCCATAACGAGTGGTTTTACAACAGATCCAAATTCAAAAACATTTTCTACTAATGGGCTTGAAAAAATTGAAGCATTTTTTACATTAGAAAAATTATTTAAATCAAAATCAGGTTTTACCCCCATCGCATAAATTGATCCATCTTCCGGGTTCATAATTATTCCACCAATGGAATCAACTTGATATTTTTCTTTCACCTGTGTAAGTTTTTTTTCTAAAAAACCCTGAACTGCCGGTTCTATGGTCGTAATTATATCTCCCTTTTTTATTTCATTACTCAAAAAAGTCTTATTTATATTCGAAAAGACTTCTGCAAAAAAATTCACATAGGGATTATCTTCGTCCCTAGAAAGAGTAGTATTATATTGTCTCTCAAGTCCGTAACGTCCGCTAAAATCATTTCCTTTGTATCCCAAAAATCCAAGAGTATGGGAAGCAAGATTACCTCCAGGATAAAAACGCCATTTTTCTTTGTAAACATATACTCCGGGGATTTTTTTACTTGAAATATAATCAGCTTCTTCTTTAGTAAGACGATTCGCAATCTCCTCATAAGGGTCGCTCTTTTTGCTTGCTTTTAAAATAAATCCGTCGTGATCAAGAGTTATTTTTTCTGACAATTTAACATAAACTTCCTCATCGTCACTTATTTGACTTGGATTTATGGCAACTTTAAAGCCAGTAGTTTGAGTGGCGGCGGAAACTAGTTGCCCATCTTTACGCTCAAAAAAAATACTTCCACGCTCAAATATATCAGATGAAGATGTAACATATTGGTGATCTGCTCGCTCCATATAAGAATTTTTATGCACTACCTGCACCAAAAAAAGCTTTGATATTAATATCAAAGCAAAAATCAAAATAAAAAAAGACGTCACCTTAATTCTAGAAAAAAAACTAGAGCTCATTTTTTGAAAATTCTATGCTTCCAAGAGCCTTTCTGGTTGCAAATTTTGCTTTAGTTTCCTTAAATCCAAGAGATTCTGCTAAAGCAAGATCAATCTTGTTGGAGGCAGTAAGATATTGGAGTTCCAGTTCTCCTATTTCATTTGAAATGGAATGTGCATTGACCTCAAGCGCCTTCCTCTCTACGATATTGAAAACCATACTCCCTACAAGAGAGACATAGCAAAAAGCTAATGCAATAAGAAACCAAAGCATAATCCTAAAAATCCGCCTATTCAAGGTCCTGTTGTCAGTAATGCTTGCACTCCTAGCATAACTATTTAGTTTTAAGCTTGCTTGTCTCATTTTTTTTAAATTATTTTTTCCAAAATCCTTAATTTTGCACTTCTCGCTCTTGGATTATTTTTAAATTCTTCTCTACTAGCCGTAATTACTTTTTTGTTTATTAATTTCGCCGATCCCTCTTTGTCCTTCTCTCTAAAAAACTTTTTTGCTATTCTGTCCTCTAGGCTATGAAAAGATATCACCGACATTCTTCCATTCTTTTTTAAAACTTCGAACCCTTTTTCTAATCCGCTTTGAAGTGTTCTTAATTCATCATTTACTGCTATCCTCATCGCCTGAAATGTTTTTGTAGCAAAATGCAATCGTCCTCTTCTGTATCCTGCCGGCACTGATCTTTCAATAATCCTTACTAAATCAAAGCTTGTCATTACCTTTTGTTTTTTTCTTGACCGAACTATCTCTTTTGCAATTTTTCTCGCAAACCTTTCTTCACCATAACCGTAAATAACATCTGCTAGACTTTTTTCACTCCAAGTATTTATAATATCTCTGGCAGTCAAGTCTTCTGGGAGAGGATTTTCTTTCATTGTCATTAAAAGCGGTTCATCTTTCATGAAAGAAAATCCTCTCCCAGAATTTTCTAACTGATCTGAACTAAGACCTAAATCTAGAATTACTCCATCCACCTTTTCTATCCCTTCCGACATTAAAACTTTATCCAAATTTCTGAAATTCTGATTCCAAAAAGAAATTTTACAGTCAATGTCTTTGAATTTATCTCTTGCTTTTTCCCAAGCATTTTGATCCTGATCAATCGCGATTATTTCTGACCCAGGATATTTTCTACAAATTTCTACACTATGCCCTCCACCACCAAAAGTACAATCAAGCACGACAGACCTCCTTGATAAATTCAAACCATTTATTGTTTCATTTAAAAGAACTGTCCTATGAACACTCTCCATTATTTTCCGGCTGTACCGAGCTTCTCCGCTATCTCATCAGATCTTTTCTCAGCCTCATTTTTATATTCCGACCAGATTTTTTCGTTCCATAATTCCACCCTATTATCTACTCCTACCAAAACTGCTTTGGAAGCTCCCGCTAGATTTGCTTCTGATTTCAAAAATTCCGGTATAAGCATCCTGCCCACGGTATCCACTTCTATTTCCGTCGCCCCTCCAAATATGCGACGATTGAAGGCTCTGGCATCCGCCTTAAGCCAAGGCAGTGCAGAAAGATCAGCTGAAATTTTATTCCATTCTTTGATTGTAAAAATGAACAAACATTTATCTAACCCCCGAGTCATCACAACTTTTTTACCCATCTCCTGCCTAAATTTTACCGGCAATGAAATTCGGTTTTTCTCGTCTATTGTGTGTATGTATTCGCCGATTAACATAAATTTTGCAAAAATTACTTATTAACATATTTCCCACACTTTCCCACTTCATATACATTATAAACCACTAGTTTTTATATATCCAAATATGAACTGTGGATAACTTTCTTACCCTATTTGCAATTTGAAATTTTTATTGTATATTAAGACAAATTCAAATTGTACAAACCAACAAAAAATATAAGCCTATGGCAGAAACAAAGACTATAAAAGACATCATTCCTACTCTAAAGAGAAGAAATAAGGTGAGTCCAGAATTACAAAAAGTAATTCGTGGTTTAAAAAAATATCAAAAACGCCCTATTTTAAAAAAACAAATCAATAGTTTAAATGGAGTTAGGGTGAGTGATGAATTAAAAAAGGTCATTCAGGGTCTAAAAAAATACCAAAAACCGATTAACTATCAGGATTTTATAGACGACCCTTTTGACTGGAACTTTTACTTAAGCGTAATATAAAGAAAAAACCTTGCGATCTATTCGCAAGGTTTTTTTAATTTTTATCTATTCATTTTTAGGCTTCATGATCGGGAAAAAAATCACATCTCGAAGATTTTTCTTTTCGGTCAGTATGGCAGTCAAACGATCAATGCCCATTCCAAAACCAGTCATTGGGGGCATGCCATGTTCCATGGCAGTCAAAAACGATTCATCAACTTCCATTGCTTCTTCGTCTCCCTTTTCCTTAACCTTGGACTGTGCCAGGAGAAGCTCGCGTTGGATTTGAGGATCAACAAGCTCGGCATATTGATTAGTTATTTCTGCTCCGGCTATCACAAGCTGGGCAACTTCGGCAGTACCGTCAGGGTTTTGCTGAGCAAGCGGTTTTAATTCTCCTGGAAATTTTATAACAAAAGTTGGATTTATAATTTTTCCGCGAGAAGATTTCTTGTAAATATGATCTAGTAAATTTCCTCTCCCAGTTTTTTTTACCTCATCTGCCGACATACCCCACTTAATTGCCTCTTTCTTTATCTCCTCAATTGAAATATTATCTATATCAATGCCTGTATTTTTTTTGAGCAATTCTCCAAAGGAAATCCTCGGCCACTCCCCATCAAAATTAATTTCTTGTTCTTTACCTTCTTTGTCAAGAAATTTAAAAGATTTTTTACCCACAAGATTGAAAGCAATATGCTTAATCATTTCCTCGGTCCATTCTATGTTTGTTTCAAGAGTTTTATAGGCAGCATACCATTCCAACATGGTGAATTCTTGAATGTGGGTTGGATCAGAACCTTCATTTCGGAAACATTTACCAATTTCGTAAACACCCTCATAGCCACCAGCCATAATTTTTTTGTGATCAAGCTCAAGAGCAATACGGAGCACCATATCCATTTGATAGTCATTGTGATAAGTTTTAAAAACTTTTGCCATAGCACCACCAGCCTGATTTTGAAGTATGGGAGTTTCTACTTCTAATAAGTTTTTTTCATCAAGATATTCGCGTATTGCTTTTATGATTTTTGAACGAGTTATAAAAAGATCGTGAGCATCCTCTTCCATAATAAGGTCAAGGTAACGCGCGCGGTAAATTTCTTCGATATCAACCAACCCATGCCATTTTTCTGGTAGAGGTAAAAGAGATTTAGTAAGCATATTCCAGTCTTTTGCTTCTATCGTTTTCTCCCCCCTTTTTGTTGTAAAAAAGGTACCATAAACTTCTATGAAGTCCCCAATGTCCACAGCATCGTTAAATAAACCAAATTTTTTTTGATCTAAAACATCTTTTTTAAAAAGTGCCTGAAATTTTGCAGTGCCATCATATAGAGTTATAAAAACTAAAGCACCCTGACCCCTAATGGATATGACGCGCCCAGCAAGCCATTTTGGGTTACCCGACTTTTCTAGGTCATCAAAAATCTCAACCGCCTTAACTAGCGAAAGTTCCCTTTTTGATTCTGCGGGATAAGGGTTCATCCCCTTTTCCTTTAAAAGTTCAAGTTTTTTTATTCTTGCCTCTTTTATTTCGTCTATCGAAGACATTTCTAAAAAAAATTAAGATACGTCTATAATTTTATAATTAATTGCGCCACGCGGAGTATCAAAAGAAACCTTGTCTCCTTTTTTCTTACCAAAAAGAGCCTCCCCGATAGGTGATTTGTTAGAAATCTTATCCTGCGACATGTCGGCCTCCTCGGAACCAACTATTCGAAAAATTTTCTCTTCCTTTTCCCCTTCTTTCCTAACAATAACTTTTGAGCCAATCTCCACGATATCTCCACCTCTTGGGGATACCACTTCCGAAGAACTTAGTATCGATTCTATCTTCTGTATGCGAGCTTCGAGTTTTCCTTGATCTTCTCGAGCCTGGTGATATTCCGCGTTCTCTGAAAGATCGCCAAGCGATTTTGCATACGCTAATGTTTCTAAAATCTCTTTACGTTTTGGGCCCTTCAGATCTTCTAGTTCAATTTCTAAAGCCTTTTTCTTTTCTTTTGTTATATAATCAGTTTTGCTCATCAAGTAAATACTAGCTTTTTTTGATGAAAAAGTAAACCTGGTTCTAAAAACTTGCTATATATATTTTTTATGATAATCTATAAGTCATATGGCAAAAGCAGTAGTTGAGGTTAAAAAAAATCCAAATGAAAATAATGCGAGCGTGTTGCGCCGTTTTTCGCGCAAGATTCAAGAATCAAGCATAATACAAAAAGTTAAAGGATCTAGGTACAACGAAAGAAAAGAATCAAAATTGAAGATAAAAAAGAGTGCGTTGAAACGGATAGGAAAAAGAAAGGAGGTAGAAAAACTGCGCAAGCTCGGAAAAATAAGATAGTATGTTAGGAGATTTCTCAAAGATAAACACAACAAAAGGCAAGCTTCCAAGCTTGCCTTTTGTTAGAATAAAAAATGATATCCTCAAAAAGGGATATTCCCTCTCTTTGGTTTTTGTTGGTAAGAAAAAATCACAGGAGCTAAATCGTACATATCGAAAAAAAGACAAACCAACTAATATACTTTCTTTCCCCTACTCAAAAACTGAGGGAGAAATTATTATATGCCCAGCAATAGTAAAACGCGAGGCAAAAAAATTCGACAAAAGTTTCCACGATTTTATGGGATTCCTAGTTATCCACGGAATGCTACATTTGAAAGGAATGAAACATAGTAGTAAAATGGAAAGAGAAGAAAAAAAATATGATCAAAAATATTTCCATCGGAATAGACATAGGGTCATCAACTACAAGAGTTGTGGTCGGAGAATTTCTAAAGGGAGAAAAAAATCCTAAGATTATTGGTATAGGAGAAAGTGAAACTAGAGGGATACGGCACGGATATGTCGTAAATTTTGTCGACGCAGTAAACTCAATCAAGAATGCCGTATCTATGGCTGAAAAGATTTCGGGTGTAAAAATAAAACGAGCATATGTTTCCATAAACAGCATAACCTTACGAGGAGACACAAGCTCTGGGCTGGCAATCATTTCTAGGACAAACAACGAAATCACCAACTTGGACGTAAACAAAGCCCTCGAGGATAGTGAAAACAATTTGAGTCTAAGTAATAATAGAAAAATTATTCAAATGTTTCCAATATCTTACAGACTTGACGGCAAAGAAGTGTTAGGAAAACCAGAGGGAATGTGCGGAACAAAACTCGAAGTAAAGAGTCTCTTTGTAACCTGTTCAAGCCAACATTTAGAAGATCTTGTTTCTGTTATGGCAGAAGCTGGAATAGAAACCATAGACATAATCGCTTCGTCTGTCGCTGGAAGTAATATCGCCCTCACTAGAAAACAAAAAATGGTAGGATCAGCTTTAGTTAATATAGGATCCGAAACAGTATCTTTGGCAGTTTTTGAAAATGGGTCACTAATATCGCTTCACTCATTTCCTATTGGTTCTACAGATATTACAAACGATATTGCTCTAGGTTTTAAAATCCCACTAGAAAAAGCTGAGAGTTTTAAGCTTGGGCATATTACAGAAGATTATTCAAAGAAAAAATTAAATGAAATTATAGAAGCACGCTTGTCTGACATCTTCGACCTGGTTGAAAATCATTTAAAAAAGATAAAAAGAAATGAACTCCTACCAGCCGGAATTGTTTTCATTGGTGGGGGGGCAAATATCCCCTCTCTTGAAGAGTTGTCAAAATCTATACTTAAGCTTCCTTCAAAAATAGGAACAAGCGATCTTTTTACCAATACAAAAACTAAACTTAGGGACCCTTCTTGGTTCACTGCTCTTGGTCTAATAACTTCAAGCAAAAACAACGAAGGTCATTCTATAAATTCTCTAACAAGTATCACGAGAGATCTAAAGAATGCGCTAAAATCAATAATGAAACAACTTTTACCATAATACGAAATATTTAATTTAAGATTAAAATAAAGGCTTGCACGGCCTTTTTTTTCTGGTATGATAGAGCTTATAACAAATCAAGCAAATTTTATTAGCTAGGAAATTAATACAAAAATATGCCCAAAGTAAATTCAGAAATAGAGAGTTTTGCCCGCATCAAGGTCATCGGAGTCGGTGGATCCGGTAAGAATGCGCTTAACCATATGATAAGTTCCAAAGTTAAAGGAGTCGAATTTATTTGTATGAATACGGATACTCAAGATTTGCATAGCTCTCTTGCTGAAAAAAAGATTCATATAGGAAAAACCTTAACAAAAGGCCTAGGTGCTGGGATGGACCCAGAAGTCGGAAAAAAGGCGGCTGAAGAAACAAAATCAGAAATCCAAGATGCAATCAAGGGAAGCGATATGGTTTTTATTACCTGCGGAATGGGAGGAGGAACAGGCACAGGAGCAGCTCCAACAGTTGCGAGATCGGCCAAAGAACAAGGTATACTTACTGTTGCCGTGGTGACAAAACCATTCTTCTTCGAAGGAAATCAAAGAATGAAAATTGCTGAAAAAGGAATAGAAGATTTGGCAAAAGAAGTTGATGCAATTATAGTAATCCCTAATGACAAACTCCTGCAAATTGCAGACAAAAACACTAATTTCAAGAATGCTTTTGCAACCTGTGATGATGTTTTACGACAAGCAGTTGAGGGAATTTCAGATCTTATTACAATTCCTGGAATCATAAATGTAGACTTTGCAGACATAAGGGCAATAATGTCTGACGCGGGATCTGCCCTTATGGGAATAGGTTCAGCTTCGGGAGAAAGGCGTGCAGAGAAGGCTGCTCTTCAAGCAATTAATTCTCCCCTGCTTGAAGTTTCAATAAATGGTGCAAAAGGAGTTCTTTTCGCTATTTCTGGAGGAGATGATATTACAATTCATGAAATACAAGAAGCGGCAAAAATAATTACAGAATCAATCGATAAAGACGCAAAGGTTATTTTTGGCACAATCCATAACGATAAATTAAAGAAAGGAGAATTAAAGGTCACGGTCATTGCTACAAATTTTCCAACTGATTTGCCGAGAAAGACTCTCTTTAATAACACCTTCAACTCTTCATCAAGCCATGCAACTTCGAAAGAAGAAGCCTTGCCATCCGCAAAGAAAGAAATTCACAATAATCTCCAAGGATTAAGCGCAAGTAATAGCGAATTTAGCAAAAAAATTGAAAAAAAACCCGAAATAATAGAAGATATAATTATTGATGATGATATAGATAATTGGAGCGCTGTGCCAGCTTTTTTGAGAAGAGATAAAAAGAAATAAAAATATGCTATACGATCTGATTATCGTCGGAGGAGGCCCTGCGGGCTCAGCCGCCGCCATATATGCTTCAAGAAAACGCCTTAATACGCTTTTGATAGCTTCAGAGTTTGGAGGACAATCTGTCGTTTCAGAAAAAATTTATAATTGGATAGGAACAATAGCCATAGCGGGACAAGAACTAGCAAATAATCTTAAAAATCACGTCATGGCAAACGCAGGCGATGTCTTGCATACAAAAGAAGGCACAAGAGTTGATTCTGTTTTAAAAAAAGGAGACTCTTTTAGAGTAAAAACCAGCTCCGGTGAGGAATTTGAGGGAAAAACAATTTTAATAGCAACGGGAAGTAAGCGCAGAAAACTAGAAGCGGAAAATGCTGAACGTCTCGAGCACAAAGGACTTACTTATTGCGCCACTTGTGACGGACCCTTGTTTGCCGGATCAGACGTCGTGGTTATAGGTGGAGGAAATGCTGCGTTTGAAAGCGCTTCCCAACTCTCCGCTTATTGCAATTCTGTGACAATTTTAAATAGAAGTAATGAGTTCAGGGCAGATGAAATAACTGTCGAAAAAGTTTTGAAGAATCCCAGAATAAAGGTGATAAAAAATGCAGTAGTCTCGAAGGTAAAAGGAGAAAAATTTGTAGAAGGACTTACCTATAAAGAGGTAAATACGGGAGAAGAAAAAGATCTACAGATTACTGGAATTTTTATAGAGATTGGGCAAATTCCAAATACTGATTTTGTAAAAGATATTGTTCCACTAGATAATGTCGGCAGAATCAAGATAGACCCATGGACTGGAAAAACAGAAACTCCGGGCGTCTGGGCCGCCGGCGATTGCACTAATGTCCTGTATCACCAAAACAACATCGCCGCTGGCGATGCTGTTAAAGCCCTTGAAGATATTTACCTAAATCTTCACACAAAATAAATAATTGCGGAGGCGGTGACCTGCCTGCCGGCAGGCAGGGATTCAAACTTACGATTGGGTTTCCCCAATGCCGGTTTTTGAATTCTGAAAAAAAGCGGAGGGTACAGGACTTGAACCTGTAAGGGCTTTCGCCCGCTGGTTTTCGAAACCAGTGCATTACCATTCTGCCAACCCTCCGCTTTTTTTCAGAACATTCAACTTCATCCCGCCACGGCGGGGCAAGCTCAGCCACGCCTCCTCGCACTTTTTAATCTATCATTTTTTGCGATTTTTTCAAAAATAATATAATATATACCTCATTGGCCCTATCGTCTAACCAACTGGACTATAGCGGACATCGACTTTTCGAAAGTCAAAGTTATTAAAAAATTTTGTTTTAATTTTGAAATCATATATGGCCCTATCGTCTAACGGTTAGGACATCGGCTTTTCAAGCCGGTAATCCGGGTTCGATTCCCGGTAGGGTCACCTAAAGAGAGATTTGCTCAAAATTAAAAAACCCCAGAAGGGGCTTTTTTTAATTTTTATTTCCTTATTTTTTCTGCAAGATTAAACAGACACATGGTCTGTATCAACAGGATAGCACCCACTATTGCTAGCGGAACAGCTATCCATGTACAAACAGAAGAAACAAGCGGAGCGGGAATGAGAAGGAAAGAACCTAAAAGACCGCGACAAACAGCCCTCTTTTCCAACCTCTCCACCATTGGAGAAAACTTACTTTCTGTCATAATATAGTTTTTTAAAAATTTTCAATAGAACAAACTTAAAATCAAAATACCATAAAATGGATATAAAGTAAAGAGGGATCTTTTTATTGAAAACATCTCCCCTGTTCTGTATAATCTCAAAATATGAGTAAAAATAGAAAAATAAAAATTGTGATTTTAGCCGCCGGCAAGGGAACAAGAATGGAAAGCGACCTACCAAAAGTTTTGGCGCCCCTTAAGGGAAAAAATATGATCAGACATGTGATTGAATCAGTGCAGAAAGCTTCTAATGAGAAACCTATAGCTATAATCGGACACAAAGCAGAGCTCGTACAATCTGACCTAGGAGATTTGTGCTTCTATGTATTGCAAAAAGAACAGCTTGGGACAGGACACGCCGTTTCCTGCGCAAAGGGAGATTGTGAAGGAGCAGAAGACATCGTGGTATTATCCGGTGACCAGCCTTTTATAAAAGCTGAAACAATAAAAAATCTAATAGAAAAACATTTAGAAACTGGGGCAAAGATAACTTTAGCTACGACAATACCATTAGATTTTTCAGACTGGAAAAAAGCTTTTTTGGTTTACGGCAGAATTTTAAGAGAAAACGGAAAAATTATAGGTATTCGCGAATTCAAAAATGCCACAGACAAAGAAAAAGAAATCAAAGAAGTTAATACTGGTTGTTATATGTTTAATGCGGACTGGCTTTGGAAAAATTTAGATAAAATAGAAAACAAAAATGCGCAAGGAGAATATTATTTAACGGATCTTTTTCATATTGCATTTGAAAATGGCGACAAGATAGAGAGTATAGAAATAGAACCTCATGAAGCATTAGGAGCAAATACAAAAGAAGACCTTGAAGTTCTTGAGAACTTTGCTGTATAATTAACACTTAATAATTAAATTTTTCTAAAAATGCAAAACCCATTTCAAAATGCGATGTCGCAGTTAGACAAGGTCGCAAATATTAAAAATTTCGGTGAAGAGTTTATCGCTCGCCTTCGCCACCCAGATAGAGATATAAGAATCTCAATCCCCGTAAAAATGGACAACGGGCAATTAAAAATTTTTGAGGGATACAGAGTCGAATATAATAATGTTCTGGGACCATACAAGGGTGGAATAAGGTATCACCAAGATACCGAAATAAATGAGGTGAAAGCACTAGCTTTTTGGATGGCATTAAAATGCGCCGTTGCAGGAATTCCTATGGGCGGAGGCAAGGGTGGAATCACGGTCAATCCAAGGGAATTATCAAAAGGAGAGCTCGAAAGACTTTCGCGCGGATGGATCCAAAAGCTTTCAGATATTTTAGGACCAATGAAAGATGTGCCTGCCCCTGACGTGAACACAACTCCTGAAATAATGGATTGGATGGCTGATGAGTTTGAAAAAATAACCGGTGATAAAACAAGAGCAGTTATAACCGGAAAACCACTAGGAAAAGGAGGATCAGAGGGACGAGGCACAGCAACAGCCCAAGGAGGATTTTTTGTTTTTGAGTCTCTAAAAAAAGATATAAATCTTCCAGAAAAATGCAAAGTCGCAGTTCAGGGCTTCGGAAATGCAGGATCTTATGCTGCTCTCATTTGGAAAAAAGCAGGCCACAATGTAGTTACCGTTTCTGACTCTAAGGGAGGAATTTACAATCCCGATGGGCTTGATATAGAAAAATTAATGGAATATAAAAAAACTACCGGTTCCCTTTCAGGATTTCCAGAATCTAAAGAGATAACAAACGAAGAGGTACTACAAACAGAATGTGATCTTTTAATACCAGCTGCATTTGAAAACCAGATAACAGCCGAGAATGCCGATAAAATCAAAGCTAAGGCGATATTAGAGCTTGCTAATGGTCCCATAACGCCGGAAGCAGATGAAATTTTATTCAAAAAAGGAGTTTCGGTTATCCCAGATATTTTAGCAAACTCCGGTGGAGTTACCGTTTCCTATTTCGAATGGGATCAAAATTTAAAAAATGAGCATTGGAGTGAAAAAGAAGTTTTTGATAAGCTACAGCCAATACTTGATGATTCTGCTAAAAAAATCTTAGTAAAATCAAAAGAATCAAATACAGATCTACGTCGTGGCGCATTTATTTTAGCTCTTGAGAGAATTCAAGAAAAAATGTAATATCAAAAAATAGATTGATTTTATCTTTTGCGCGGTTAGCTCAGTTGGTAGAGCGACCCCTTGACGTGGGGTAGGTCACAGGTTCGAATCCTGTATCGCGCACATGAAAATTTTAAGTATAGAAACATCCTGCGACGAAACAGGAGTAAGTATGTTGGAGGCAAAAGGCGGAACAAAGAACCCGTCTTTTAAGATTTTGGCAGAAAGTTTGAATTCTCAAGTTAAAATTCATGCTCCTTTTGGAGGAGTTTACCCTTCCCTTGCAAAACGAGAACATATAAAAAACTTGCCCATACTTCTCGAAAGAACGCTCAAAAAATCAAACCTCTCTAAGAAAGAAAAACCTGTAGATCTAATTGCTGTCACCTATGGTCCAGGACTTGAACCAGCGCTTTGGACGGGTATCGTTTTCGCAAAAGAACTTGCAAAAAAGTGGGATGTTCCACTTATGCCCGTAAATCATATGGAGGGACACATCTTTTCTGTCTTTGGAAAACAAAAAGGGAAATTTGTAATCCCTAAAATAAAATTTCCTATTATTTCCCTTCTTGTTTCTGGTGGACATACAGAACTCGTATTGGTGGAAGATTGGGGAAAATATAAAATAATCGGTGAAACTCTAGATGACGCAGCTGGAGAAGCATTTGATAAGGTTGCGCGAATGCTTGAACTTCCCTATCCCGGCGGACCGGAAATATCTCGCTTGGCAAGCCAAGCTCGAAAATTACGAATTAAAAATTATGAATTAAAAATTAAATTACCCCGCCCAATGATGTACAGTAAAAATTTTGATTTTTCTTTTTCTGGATTAAAAACAGCAGTACTCTATCTTATTCGTGATTTGAAAAAAGAAAATCCTAATATTTTAAAAAATGAAAAAATAAAGCAAGCAATCGCGCTAGAATTTGAAAATGCGGTCGTAGAAACTCTAGTATATAAAACTAAAAAAGCTATCGAAAAGTACAATATCAAAACCGTAATCCTAGCAGGAGGAGTATCCGCAAACAAATATTTGATAAAACAGTTAAAGAAAATCACAAAAGGCAGCCAGTCTTTTCTTTTTCCATATAAAAAACTTGCTACCGATAATTCTATAATGATAGGAATGGCTGGCTATTTAAAATATTTAAATAATAAAAAAGGCGTCGCAATAAAACTTAGCAAAATAAAAGCTGAAGGTGGATTAAGACTATAAAAAATGCTATTATTTTGTTATGAATGAGAGGCTTCTAAAACCATACGACCCAAAAGAAACAGAAAAAAAAATCTATAAGCTCTGGGAAGAGAGCGGTTTTTTTAATCCAGATAATCTGCCTAATACTAAACAAATATTTTCGATCGTTATGCCGCCACCTAATGTAACAGGAGTTCTTCATATGGGCCACGCACTTATGATAACTATTGAAGATATCATGATCCGATACAAAAGAATGTGCGGTTTTAAGACCCTATGGCTTCCAGGCACAGACCATGCAGCAATAGCAACACAATCAAGGGTTGAAGGTGAAATAAAAAAGAAGGAAGGTAAATCTCGCTATGATTTAGGAAGAGATGAAATGTTAAAACGCATAAATGAATTTGCAAAAAATAGCCACGACACTATTGTTTCGCAAATAAAGGTTATGGGTGCTTCTTGTGATTGGTCTCGTGAAGCATTCACTCTAGACGAAAAAAGAAATATCGCAGTAAATACTATTTTTAAAAAAATGTACGATGATGAATTGATCTATCGAGGAAATCGAATAGTTAATTGGGACCCTAAAGGACAAACTGTTATTTCCGACGATGAAATTGTTTATAAGGAACAAAAAGCGAAATTATATACCTTCAAATATAACAAGGACTTCCCTATTTCAATTTCTACCACTCGCCCAGAGACAAAAGTAGGCGATACTGCCGTGGCGGTACATCCAGAAGATGAAAGATATCAAAAATACATTGGAAAAACTTATACCGTAGAAGATTTTTGCGGAGTAAAACTTGAAATAAAAATCATTGCTGACAAATCAGTAGAAAAAGATTTTGGAACAGGTGCCCTTGGAGTAACTCCGGCACACAGCCAAATCGATGCGGATATGGCAATTAGCCACAATCTTCCAACAGTACAAGTCATCAACGAATTTGCCAAAATGACCGTCGGAGATGAAAGAATTTTAAATAAAAAAACAACTGAAGCAAGAGAAATTATTATAGAGTGGCTCAAAACTAATAATTTACTAGAAAAAGAAGAAGAAATAGCACAGAATATCTCTACCGCTGAACGCACTGGAGGAATAATAGAACCTCTTCCAAAATTGCAATGGTTTATAGATGTCAACAAGCCAATAAAAGAACGCAACAATAAAACTCTTAAAGACCTAATGCGTGAACCTTTCGAGAAAAAAGAAATCCAAATAATACCGGATTACTTTTCTAAAACCTATTTTCATTGGATAGAAAATTTACGGGACTGGTGCATCTCTCGCCAAATATGGTATGGGCACAGAATACCTGTTTGGTATAAAAAAGAAAATTCTGAAGAAATATTTGTCGACATAAATCCACCCAAGGATGCTGAAAACTGGGAACAGGATCCAGACACGCTCGATACGTGGTTTTCATCAGGTCTTTGGACCTTTTCTACTCTTGGTTGGCCAGAAAAAACAAAAGACTTGAAAACCTATCATCCAACAGATGTTTTAGAAACAGGATATGAAATACTCTTTTTTTGGATCGCAAGAATGGTTTTAATGACAGAATATGCGCTTGGAGAAATCCCATTTAAGAAAGTTTTTTTGCACGGAACGGTGCGAGATGGCCAAGGACGCAAAATGTCAAAATCCCTGGGCAATGGCATAGATCCGCTTGATATAGCAAATAAATTTGGTGCAGACGCGGGACGCATGGCTCTCATAGTTGGTACTGCTCCAGGAACAGACAGCAGAATTGATGAAAATAAAATAAGAGGTTATAAAAATTTTGACAATAAAATTTGGAATATAACCAGGTTTGTTTTAGAAAATACAAATGAAGATAATTTCAATAAAAATGTTGAAGCAGACATAACTAAAGAATTTAAAAAAATATTGGAAGATATCACTTCAGATATGGAAAATTATCGCTTTCATTTAGCGTCAGAAAAAATTTATCAATATGTTTGGCACAGATTCGCGGACGAAATAATAGAAGAAACGAAGGAAATTATAAAAAATGGAGGAGAAAAATTGGAAGAAAGAAAGAATGCACTGGCTTCGACTTGGACTGATTGTCTAAAAATATTACATCCATTTATTCCTTTTGTAACCGAAGAAATTTGGTCAATGATGCCTGTAAAAGGTAAAAAATTATTAATGGTAGAAAAATGGCCCTCCTTCGCCGATGCTGCGGACGAGCAAACTAAATGATTAACGATCCAAAAATTATAATAATAGCGCTTATTGGTGGAATTATTCCAGCTTTATTCTGGCTCTGGTTTTGGCTTAAAGAAGCCCAGGAAAACCAAGAACCGAAAGGATTGCTAGCCGTATGTTTTATACTAGGTATGATTTCAGTAATCTTTGTTCTGCCTATTCAAAAATTTATTCAAGCAAATATCGACTTGCATCAATTAAAAGTAATTAGCTGGGCAAGCGTGGAAGAAATAATAAAATACCTCGTTGTCCTAGCAATCATCTATAAAACGAGGTATTCTCATAGACCGATAGATTGGCCAATTTTTATGATTACCGCCGCCTTAGGCTTTGCAGCGCTTGAAAATACGCTCTTTTTGATAAAACCACTCTCTTTAAACCAGGCTACTGTAAGCCTCCTTACGGGGCAACTTAGATTTCTAGGATCCACCCTTTTACATGCTGTTTCAAGTGGGATTGTAGGAATTGCATTAGGACTTTCACTTAATATGGAGTTATTAGGTAGGAGAATCTTTCTTTTTTTTGGACTTATTCTCGCAATCGCCTTGCATAGTATCTTCAATTTTTTTATAATAGAGAATAACGGAAGCAATTTCTTGAGAGTGTTTGCTTTCTTGTGGGTCGTCACAATTATTATCATGCTACTCTTTGAGAAATTAAGGAGAATGAACAAAAAATTTAATATCGCTTATTAATAAAAATAAAAATTATGCAAAATAAAAAAAGAAGCTTTTTTGAAAAATTAACAGGAAGCATTCGTGCTGAAGAAGAAAATGATGAGTTAAAAAAAAATCCCGTAAAACAGGAAAAGGGAGAAAACAATTGGATGGAGGAGGAAAACGAAGAAGCCGAACTAGCAGTGGATGTGTATCAAACTCCAACTGAAATAGTAGTGCAGACAATGGTTGCCGGCGTAAAACCAGAGGATTTAGAACTCACAATCGGGCGAGATATGATTACTGTCCGTGGAAAGCGCGAAGAGAGCAGAAAAATTGAAGAAGAAAACTATTTTAGTAAAGAATTGTATTGGGGAATGTTCTCACGTACCATACTCCTCCCGCAGGAGATCGAACCAGAAGAATCAGAAGCTACTGAAAAACACGGACTCCTAACAATAAAGCTTCAAAAGATAGATAAAGAAAAGAAAACTAGCGTAAAAATAAAATCTCTTTAAAAAATAAATACCCCATAATGGGGTATTTATTTTTTATTTTGGTGCCGAGGCGCAGGATCGAACTGCGGACCTATCCCTCTTCAGGGGAGCGCTCTACCAACTGAGCTACCTCGGCCTATTTTGGCAAAACACCTTTTATGCTATCAAAAGTGCTACCTGTTTCCTTAAAAAAATTTGTGATATTGTCTACATATGGTTGAAGAAAATAGAAGGCCCCAATGGCTATGCCTATAATGAATATCCAATAAAGAAAGCGCACAAAAGATGCCATCTTTTGTGAACGTCTAATATGTCTAAGCATTTTATTATTTTCTTCGACAGTATTTAATGTAGACTGAAGTAATTGTCTTAATTCTGGATCCGTATCCATAACGATATTTTAGCATAAAAAATTTTTTTATGCTAGATTATTTGTAAGTCTTCGTAGTTAAATGGATATAACAACTCCGTCCTAAGGAGTAGTTGCAGGTTCGATTCCTGCCGAGGACACACTAATGTGCCCGAGAGAAATAAACTGCTTTATTTCGTGCAGGAAGCGAAAGGCTTTTCTTTGCGAATTTATGAGCTAGAAAAGCACCTGCGATGGTAAATCGAGATTCCTGCCGAGGACGCACTAAATCAAGCCGAGCATTTTCGCCAAATCTGTCTTATTAAAACCGATAGTAAACTCGTCACCTATCACTATTACGGGCACACCCATCTGTCCACTTATATCCACCATTTCTTTTCTTTTTTCTATATCGGCCACCACGTCATATTCTGTGTAGGCTATATCGTTTGCCTTAAAAAAATCCTTTGCCAGGTGACAATAATGGCAAGTGGGCGTTGAATAAATTTTTACATCTTTCATAAATTTTTAAATTAAAATTGCTAATACTTTATATTAACACACTTGCTGAAAACACAAAACAGGGATATATTTTAGATACATGCGGTCGTAGTTTAGTGGTAGAACTGGTGCTTCCCAAGCATCGAGCGCGAGTCCGATTCTCGCCGGCCGCACTTGATTAAGATCAAAAAATATTTTAATATTTAAAGAGATAAACTAAACTGTTCCACTAAAACATCATATTATGGAGAAACTTACTTTTAATGTAATCGTACTGAAAAACGAGAAATTCTTCCGATTACAGGGCGAACATATGATCTTACTAATCGATAAAATAATATCGGTATGGTTCGAGGGATATTTCAATTCTACTAAGTGCAAGATCATTAGGAATGATCTTGTCTATGACTCTGGCTATGTTATGTATCATGGAACACATGCTGCATCTGAATATTTTTTTGGCTTTTCAAAAATAGAAATGAGGCTCTCCGGAAAAATGACAAACCTTCTTCAAGCAAAAAATTTGGAGTATGGAGATATTCTGGAAATCGAAAACTTAAAAAAAGAAAATTGCAGGTTCTATGAAAGCTCAGACTCATTTATTACCCAAGTCGCTTCTTTTCATGGTATTTCTCAAACGATCAATGATGCCTTTAAGGAAGGAGACGGTAGAATAAACAAAGAAGAACTGCTTACCGCAGCCCTAACTGGGTTTAAACTAGGAACGGAGGCGTTAAAAAAAAGCCCATTGCTTATTCGCCTAAAAGATTAAGAAGGAAAAAAGCTCTTCAAAGAAGAGCTTTTTTAATTTATTTTTAGGGTTGGAGCTGATTTTTGAAAATCAGTAGGTTTACCGTCATGAATGTTCTGCATGTTTTTTAAAAATGATTTCCAAAAATATTGGACAGTATCACTGTTTAAAACATTTGAAAACGGCTTTTTTAAATAATCATTCCATAAACTCCTGCCAGTAGAACCTATATAACTAAAATTATCCTTCGCCTTTGGGCTTTCCACAATAGCCTTTATACTTACATTGAAGTAACTCAAGACTATAATCAAAACAAGGCCTAGGAGCAAAGCACCTAAGATACTTATCCCCCCTTTTTTATAAATACTTTTCATTCAAATTAAAAAATATTATGAAGCATCGTTCCAAACCAATTAATAATTCCACTTATCGTAATGTGAAAATAATTCATCAAAAATATCACAATAATAATAAAAATTATTAATTTTAAAATACCGAAACCTCCATTTTTGTTTTTTATATTGTTCGTCATATATTTATATTATCATACATTGTTTTACCCAACAATGTGAATTATTGTTCATATCTTTATTTTTTATTTATAGGGTGGTAAATAGTCTAATGGTTTAAGATAAGCATTTGTCGCTGCTATAGGCTGAGTTAATACGCGCCCTGGACATGATTTACTTGGCAGGGTCTTAACATCAACGGCATCCCTTGGATAAACTGAAATATGTAAATGAGGTCCTGTGGAAGAGCCAGTATTGCCACTATAACCAATAATTTGACCACGCTTAATGGTATCTCCTTTGCTAACTTTTATAAGAGATAAATGTGCATATGTGCCTGCTAAGCCGTTATTGTATTTAATAAGAACAAAACGACCATAAGAAACTCCTGGGCATTGCACGTCAGTGTCACCAGTACCAGCAACAACTCCATCAGCCATAGCTTTTACTGGAGTACCAACAGAAGCACGAAAATCTATTCCTTTATGAAAACTTGAAATTCCTTTCACGTTTCTTGGTCCGAAATGAGAAGTAATATAAACATAATCTAATGGCCAAGAAAGAACTCCTTTTCCAGGAAGCACAGAAGGGTCAAGAATATATTTTAATTGGGCTTCATAGTCTTCAAGTTCCTTTTCAAAAACAGCAATTTTTGCTTGATTTTCTTTTAATAATTTTTGATAATTTGCTTCACTATTTTTTGTCTGAGTTAGAAGCTTCTTTTTTTCTACCGTATTTTGATCTACTATTTTTTTCTGATCAGCTAATTTATTTTTTAAAGAAACTAATTCATTCCTAGCATTTGTTGTCTCCTGCCTTGTATCTTCTAAATCACTTTTTACTTGTTTCAAATCGACTATCTTCTCCCTAATTGTCTCGCGAACTGACGCCATATCCTCTATGTCATTCCATATTTCTGTAAAATTATTTTCAGACAATATGATTTGCATAAAATTGTTCAACTCTGACTCATTGGTTTGTCTAATCCCTAATTTTATTGCTTCCTTGTCTGTGTCAATCAAATCTTCTTTGTTGTTTATATCCAGGCTTAGTTCCTGTATTTTTAAATTTGTCTTTTCAATTTTATTTTCAGTTATGGAAATATCAGCAATTAACTTCTTTCTGGTCAGATCAAGCTGTTGAATGGAGCTATTTAGAGAACTCTTCTGTTTGCCCAGATCGTTAAGCTGTGTTTGGTACTTCTTTATTTCCTGTTCAAGTTTTACTATATCCTCGTTCTTCTGATTTATTTTTGCTTTTAATTCTTCGGCGGTTTGAGCACAAGAAAAAGCTATCGGCACTATGATTAAAAGTCCCAGAATAACAAGTCTAAATTGCTTTTTGTAGTCGTGATAAAGTTTCATTTTTACCTAAAATTTCAGCAATAATAAATGGGTCGGGGGATTTATCCAATCCCGACAAAGCAAAACGCACGGGATGTAATAATTCTCCCTTACTTTCTAACCCTTCTGCAATACCCATAAGCACTTTTTTAACATTTTCCGCGGTGAAAATAGAGCCGTCTAAATCCTTTAATTTTTTTATAGCCTGTTCCAGGTTCGATAAAATTTTTTCCGCTGGAGTATTTTTAAAAATTAATTTTTCCTTCGAATATTCTGGCTGCTTGAAAAAGAAATCCAACTCCCCTTTTTCAATCATGCCCTTTATATCTCCAAACCTAGTAATTCTTTCGAAGATAATAGGAATAATTTTTGGATTTTGCATTTTTTCTGGTAACCATTTTAAAATTTCATCCTGAAGCTCGTCAGCTGAAAGCTTTTTCATATGTTCCTTGTTTATCCAGTTTAATTTATCATCATCCCATTGAGCTCCAGCTTTTTGGACCCTATTTACATCAAAACTTTTTATTAATTCATCAACGGTAAAGATCTCCTGGTCATCTTTAGGATGCCATCCTTGTAATGCTAAATAATTTAAAAGGGCTTCTGGTAAATATCCCTCAACTTTATATTCCAAAATATCTTTCGCGCCGTCTCTCTTGCTTAATTTATTTTTTCCATTTTTACCCATAATATGTGGCAAACATACAAAACTCGGCAAATCAGCCCCTAACGCTTCATAAATGGATAAAAATTTCGGGATAGAAGAAATATATTCTTGTCCTCGAATTACATGAGTAATTCCCATTTCTATATCGTCTACAATATGGCAAAAATTATAGGTTGGAAAACCATCGCTTTTTATTAAAATAAAATCATCTAAAGCTTCCGATCCTGCTGAAAGATCTCCATAAACCAGATCGTGCCAATGATAATTTTTTATTTCTGGTACTTTAAAACGAAGTGGTTTCGTTCCATCCCACTTTTCAAAATTTTCAGGCCTATGTTCTCTAAACAAGAACGGTCTTCCTTCCAACTCCGCCTTTTCGCGAAATCCATCGACTTCCTCAGTGGTATATGGATCAGGATATGCTAATCCTTTGTCAATTAAAATTTCTGCGTATTTTTTATATAAATCCAATCTTTCTGATTGAACATAAGGAGCATGTGAACCTCCAACATCAGGACCTTCGTCCCAATTTATTCCAACCCAGTTTAAAACTTTTAAAATGTGCTCCGTAGCTCCCTCCACCTCTCTTTCTTTGTCAGTATCTTCAATCCTTAATATAAAGATTCCTTTATATTTCCTAGCCAAAAGCCAGGCATAAAGAGCAGTCCGCAAATTGCCAACATGCATAAACCCAGTCGGCGACGGCGCAAACCTTGTAACAACTTTCTGTTCCATTATTTTATTTTAACATTTATTCTTCTCTCAGACAAAACACTTTTTATCCCCTATTTTTTATATTTACAAGGGCAATCACTCTGTTCATCTCATTACTGACGATCATATATCCCTCATCAACACCCATACCTGGTTTTGCCATACACTGGTCTGCTCCGCAAGCCATAGCGATATTAGTACTTATTCTTGCGGATATGTCCGTTTCATTGCATGTACCTCCACAATACGCCCCTATTCCTTTTTCCTTACAATAAAGAATAGCTTTTACAGTATTATTTACCCCTCCCAAATCTGGGGTCTTTATTTGAAGCATATGCCCTGCTTTATTGTCAGCAAAAAAAACAACATCCTCATAGGTATTGCACCACTCATCTGCCACAAGTTCTACTTTTATATTTCTTTTTTTTAACTCCGCAGTCAAATCTCTCAAGGTTTCCATTTGTTTTTCTCTATTTCCCATATCTACGGGTCCTTCTATTCTTAAAAGAAATGGTTTTGCTGTTTCTTCCAATTTCTTTAAATAATCAGATATAGCATCTATGTCATTATTAAAAATTTCCCCTATTGTTCCATAAACATCTACAAGAAATATCGGATTGTAATTTTCAGAATGTCGCAACTTTAACACCCTTTCTTTCAACCAATTAATATACTCCAAAAGTTTTTCTCCTTTTTCTCCCAATTTTTCTTTTATATTGTTTATTAATGCATGCGGCATAACTTCCACACCTTTTATTATCATTTTGTCTGAATTATCATATCTGTCATCTCCCGACTGGGTAAAAATAGGAATTCTTTTTATTTCTACTCCAATATTATATTCTTCACTAATTACCTCTGCCATAGTCACTTTTTTAATCTTAGCTATTGCGTCAAGTAATGCCTGAGTAATCCCATATCTTATGGCAGGATGTAATCTTTTACCATCTATCTCCATTTCATCAAGTTCTTCAGCTAAGACTTTAAAACTTCCTAATTCTTTTCCAATTAATCTTGGAGTTATCTCTTTCTCAAGAACAGGAATAAGATCCTCCGTAAAAAATAACGGGGCCCTCCCCCCTGTTCCAGAATATTGAACCGCAACACAATCTCCAAAGGCAATTTGACCATCCTCTAAAATAAACATTATAGATATTGACTCTCCTGGCTGTCTTATATCTTTAAAACCTTCTGTTACAGGTTTTCCGGTATATACAAAACCATCATGAATAGCGCCATTTTTTACAGCTTTCAAATCATCAAAATAAAATCCAGTCTTTCCAGATGAATAAACTACATCTATAATCTTCATAATATTAGCTTTCTTTTAATAATTAACTAGGTAAATGTTATATCATTTTTCGTGAGATAAAGCGATATTGACTAATTCACGAGCAATTTTCATTGCGGCATCCGGCTTATAAAAGGCACGAGCACTTTGAGCCATGCGTTCATAAACTTCCCTATCTCCCGTTATCCTCTCTATCTCCGAACTCAAAATATTGGCAGTCATATTCATTTCCTCAATAACACTGCATGCCCCCGCACGGGCATAATTAAATGCATTCTTTTTTTGATGATCTTCATTCGTTTTTGTTATAGGAATCAAAATGGATGGAACTCCCCAAGATGCTATTTCAAATAATCCTGAGCCTGCTCTCGAAACCACAATAGTTGCTGCGCCAGCAGCCATTTTTATTTGAAGGTTATTTAAGAATGGCATTGAAATATATCTTGATCTATTTTTATTTTCCCGAAGTATTACATCAGCCCTTCCAGAAACAATATTAAAATTCTTAACGCCTGTTTGGTGAATAATTTGATAATTTTCTAGAAGCCTGGGCAAAGCATCAAGAATTGTATTGTTTATAAGCTCAGCCCCCTGAGAACCACCTAAGACAAGAATCACGGGGATATTTGATTCAAATTTAAAATAATTTAAAGATTCTTCTCTGCTGGAAGATTTTTCAATCTCAGACCTGACAGGTTGTCCAGTCCAGGCAATTTTTTTAGAAGGAAAATATTCAGCTGCTTCGGCAAAAGAAACAGCCACCTTTTTGGCAAAACGACCTGCCCACCTATTAACTCGCCCCGGTGCAGAATCTGACTCGTGTATCAGAATAGGAATTCCTAATATTCGAGCAGCCAAAATAGTAGGAAAACTTGCATATCCTCCTTTTCCAAAAACAACATCTGGATAAATAGAAAATAATTTTAAAATTGCTCCAAGGATACCAAAAAAAGTTTTAAATGCATCAAAAAAATTCTTAACAGAAAAATAGGTGCGCATTTTACCGGCATTCACCTCCTCGTAAAGAAGACCATTCTCGAAAAGCATTTTTTTATCATAGGGACTATCTGAAATATAATAGAGCTTAGCCCCTATTATTTTTTCATCGTCTATTATTTTGTTAACCTTCTGGGCAACAGCGACAATTGGATAAAAATGTCCACCTGTCCCCCCTCCTGTAAAAACTATTTTCATGAATTTAAAATTTGCTATGCAGTTTTATTTTGAAATTTTGATATTTGTAACACAATACCTACCGCTATTAGATATATCATCAACGAAGTCCCTCCATGACTCATAAAAACTAATGGGACTCCCGTCAGAGGGGTAACCCCTGTAATAGAAGCTATATTCATAAACGACTGCGCTACAATTAGTATAACAATTCCAGAAACCAAAAGTCTACTAAACATATCAGGAGAGTTGTTTGCTATTCGAAGCCCACGCAGGGCAAAAATGGAATAGAGTAATATGGTAATAAATGTCCCCACAAAACCAAGCTCTTCTCCTAATACAGCAAAGATCGAATCCCCTTGTGGTTCAGGCAAATAGCTAAATTTTTGAATACTTTGCCCTAAACCACGTCCAAATATTCCACCAGATCCAATAGCTATAAGAGATTGTTGAATTTGGTATGATGATCCTCTTGGATCCTGCGATGGGTCAATAAATGTTTTAACACGTTCCCGAAGGTAAGGAGTAAAAAAAACTAAAGAACTCACAACAATAGTGATCATAGCTCCAACTCCTAAAATATGTTTTAGGGGGGTTCCAGATATAAAAAGCATGGCAACCCCAGTGATGGTAATTAATATAAAACTTTTTGTGTCTGGTTGTTTTAGTAAAATAAAAGCAATGATGGCGAGCATGATGACAAGAGGAAGAATACTAAACTTGAAATTTTTTACTCTACCTTTAGCCCATGAAAGCCATGCTGCAAAATAAACAACAAAACCGAATTTTAATATCTCCACCGGCTGAAATGAAAGCGGTCCTACTTTTATCCATCGCTGGGCTCCCCCATGACTCCAGCCCAAATGTGGTATAAAAACAGCCGCCGTTACAGCAATAGAACATAAAAAAATAATCAAGGAATACTTGCGCCAAAATTTGTAATTTATTTTCATGGCTAAAAACATCCCAATAGTTCCTAAAACAAGACCCAAGACTAACTGGCTGAAAAGAACCGAAAAAAATTTTTCTTCACTCTTAACTAGAAGTCCTAGGGAAGCAGAGACAAATATGGCAACTCCAAGACAAGCTAGAAGAATAACCGTAGTAAAAAAGAATTTATCAATTTTTTTTTCTTTCATTTTATAATCTTATCAGCCTATAACTGCTATAATTATTCCTAAAATTGCAAAAATAATCGACAAAATCCAGAAGCGCATGGTGACCTTGTATGACGGCCACCCCAAGGCTTCAAAATGATGATGAATGGGCGTTACTTTGAATAATCTTTTACCCCTTCTTAGCTTCTTAGAAGCCATTTGTAAAATAACTGAGAGAGAAGTCAAAACCAACGGAAACGCTACAATGGGCAGGACTAAAACCGAATCAGTCAAGAACGCCAATGTTGCCAGAACAATAGTAAGTCCCATAATGCCCGTTTCTCCCATATAAAACCTAGCCGGAGGAATATTGAACCATAAAAATGCTAAAATCGCCCCCGTAATTACGCCAGAAAAAACAGCCAAATCTATTTGCTGATTAGCAAAAGCGATTACGGAATATGCGCCAAAAATTGAAGCAAGCACTCCGCCGGAAAGCCCGTCTATTCCGTCTATCACTCCGCCGGAAAATGTCGCCAACGCCACAATAATAAAAAACGGAATTATTAAAATACCTAAAAATATTTCTCCGCCAAATGGGATATGAATGGAAGTCATGCCAAGCTTGTAAAAGAACCAAATTCCAATCAAAAGAGAAATGAAAGTAATAATAATAACCTTCCATTTTCTCCAAGAAATATCGTCATGAGCAATTTTTCCTTTTCCATAAATTTGAATCAAATCATCCAAAAGCCCGAGAAGCGCGCCAAAAAGAAGAGTAAAAAGCGGTATCAAAGTTTGGTTTCTGCTCAAGAAATTCATCTTCTCAGTAATAGCCGAAGGAAATAGAATTGATGTCAGGTAAAAAAGAATAATCACCAACAATACCGAAACCCAAACTATTATTCCACCAACACGTGGAGTCCTAAGCTCTGCATTTTCATCACGAGCAATTTTTAATTCTGGGCTGGTTATGCTTTCACTTCGCGAATACCTCTTCCACATTTTGTATTTATAGAAAAAATGCGTTGCAACCGGCGTAATAAAAAGCCCAATAAAAAAGGCCAATGTCGTCGGTATAAAAATTTTTAATAAATTTAAAAGCATTAAATTGAATTATAATACATTTATAAGTTTTTCCATATCAGAAAAACGGCCTTCCATGGTTGAGCCAAGCACAGTTATGGCTATTCTATGCCCATCTCTGTTTTTTAATATTACAGTTAAATTACCTCCAGCAAGCTGGGTGAAGCCAGTTTTTGAAAACAATAAATCAGGTATTTTACCTAAAATAATATTGGTATTTTTGATATTATGACTAAAACCGGATTCTGATTTGAAATTCATTTCCGGTAAAACAGTTATGCCAAAAACTTCGGGATAAGCCTCTAGAGCGTAGAGAGCCATAATATTAGCATCCCTCGCAGAGGCATATGCACTAACTCTTTCTCCGTCCATATCAAGTCCAGTGGAACTTGAAAACAAACTATCCTCCATGCCTATCCTGCGTGCCTTACTGTTCATTTTTTCCAGAAAATCGCTGATGTTTTCCGATAGAGCGTAGGCGCCGTCATTAACTGAACCTATTAAGGTAAGTTTCGCAAGATCTCCCCTCTTCCATTTTTCATTTATAAAAAGTCCATAGTCACCCATTTGATCTATGGCTTTTTTTGAGATTACAACTTCAGAACTCAAATCACTATCATCAAGTGAAACGAGAATTGTCATGGTTTTTACCAAGGACGCAAGGGGCAACATTTCATTTTGGTTTTGGCCATAAATTTCTCTACCTAAATCAGCATCAATAACGGAAACAGCTTTCGCTTTTACTTGCACTTCAGAAAGAACTTTTCCTATTATTTGAATTCTTTCTTCTTCCTTCCTAAACCCTTCATTTGATTTATAGTTTCCAATATAAAACAAAATTGCCTCTGCAATGAAGACAATTAAAACAAAAATCAGAAGAAAATTTTTATTGTTCGTTTTGCTCATTTTCTATCTCTTCCTTTAACTCTTCCGCAATTATTTCAACAGAACCATTGACCTCGTCATAATCTGGTAATTCTTCTGGGGATTTTATTCCCATAAATGACAGAGTTTCAAAGGTTGGCTTGTAGATATATCTGCGACTATCTTTTTTGTCCACAATTTTTTCTACGAGCCCGCGCATAGACAAAGCACGCAAGGTAAAACTTGAATTAACTCCTCTTATGTAATCAATTTCCGACCTGGTAGCTCCGTTCTTGTAAAGAACAATTGAAAGCGTTTCCAGGCTCGCCTTGGAAAGATTTTTGTTGAATTCTTCCTTCTGTAAATTTTCGATAAGATCTGAAATTCCTGGGTTAGTGCCAAGAGTTATTTCCCCCTCCTTCGCCAATAACACAATTCCTCTGTCTGCGAGCCTAACGGAAAGCTCCCCCACTGCGCTCGCAATTTCATCTTTTGAAACTTTAAAAATCTCAACCAGCTTTTCTACAGACATCGGTTCTCCTTTCCAAAACAAAACAGCCTCTATTTTTTGTTCTAAATTCATCTTATATATTTTCTATTATTAACTCTTGTTTTTCAATTATAATATCCTCAAAATTACTTTCTTGAACTGCGCTAAGTAAGCCCTGTCTCACAAGTTCAAGCATGGCTAGAAATCCTACAATCATCGTTACTTTTTCTTCCCTAGTTATTGGCTGACCCGATCTGCCTACTGGCCGGCAAGTAAAATCTTTAAAATTCAACTTCAGAGAATTTTGGATCCTATCTGTCAATTTGTTTATCATCTCCTCTATACTAATCGCTTTCTTTACTTCCACTTCCGGCAAAAAAACTTTTTTGGGAATTTTACCTAAAACATCACGCGCAAAAATCATCATGCTTTCTTTGGTAATCTGATCATCTGGTAAAAAAACTAAAGTTTCCTTTTTCCTTTCTAATGGTTGAAAAATTATCTTTTTTCCAAACATCTCTTTCACATTAGCCCCAAGCCGGGAATAAAGCTCGAATAGTTTGAGCCTGTTCTCTAAGTTACGGATATCACCCTCTTCCTCGAGGGTTAAATTTAAATTCGGCAAAAGTGATTTCGATTTGATTAAAATCAATGTCGCCGCAACAACAATAAAGCTTGAAATTTCAGCCGGACTCAACCCGCCCAAATTATTCACATATTTTAAATAATCTTCCGTTACTTCAGCAAGCGATATTTCATTGATAAAAAGCTTCCTTTCTTCAACTAAATTTAAAAGTAGCCCGAACGGCCCTTCAAAATTCGCTGTTTTTATCTTATATACTTCCATTTCCATGCTACTTAAAATAAACTAACCCTATTATTATAGCACAATTTCCGGTTATTTTTATTTTTATTGTATAATTGAAAGGTCGAGTTTGTTTATTAATTAATGATTTAATACTTAGTGAAAAAACTGTATTTTTTGTGATTCAAAAGAAAACTTAATTAATAGTCAAACTGGTAACTTCTCTTTTTTCGTTCACAATATATGAAAAATTCTTTTTCTCCTGAATATGTCCATCTTCATAGGTCACTACACCCGATTTGTTTTTTAAGTCCACTGTTGAGCTTAAAACATACCAAGTCCCACCCAATACAGCTTTAACTGGCGAAAGAGTATTAATATTATCTTTTAAGTAATTTTCTATATTTTTTTTCTCATCTAAATCCGAATAGGACACTACCCTATCATCTGCCCCATCTCCACATCCAGTTTCGGGAATAGGAGAACTTGGATTGCCATGTTTTACCCACTGCCCATCTTGGCATATCCAATTATCTTCCCTACTCAAAAACCTCATTCCCAAAATGACTAAAATAATAACTATCGCGGTAACAAAAATTTTTTTCATAAATTTATTGTATCGGGCAGGTATTCTTCCCCATCGCTGCGTAAATTCCGCACCAGCTGAAAATTGCTTCAAAGAAAAGGAATCCGGACAAGAATAGGACTATTGGATTCCAGATTGTTGTGATGGCTAGGATTAGCAATATTGCACCCAATATGGCGCGGATTATGCGGTCGCGTTTGTTTATGTTTTTGCCCACTCTTTGACTAGATTTTTTGCCCCAGAATTTCATTGCCAAACGATACAAAAATCCAATAATAAATGCGAGTATGTACATTATGATTATGTAACCTATACCAAATGGCGAGAGAATAAAACTGGCCGGCGATTCATTAAAAAAATCTTTCTTAATTTTATGAATTAAATTAACTGCATTGATAGTTTCCTTCAAGTCAAAAGCTTCTTTTTCTCCGATGGCCAAAGAATATTTGCTGTCATTATTTGCGCTCCATACATAGATATCATATTTCCCCGCTTCCACGCGAGCTTTATATTCCGGACCCATTAAATAAGAATCAAAACCGAACGGTTCAAAAAACTTTTTCCATTCAAAATTTGGTCCATCAAGAAAGACAAGCGGTTCGTTCATTTTATTATCTTTTATGACAAAGGCGTAAACATCTCTCTTTTGTCCCTTAATATCTGGAACCAAAAGATTTATATATAAATCGAAAGATCGATCCGAATCTATGCGATACATCTGCGAGTCGCCCTCCAGCTTCGAATAATATGCCTTGGAAATTTCAGGATCATAGACCATTGTTTCCTTCTGCTCTGTAATCCTGGGCTGATGCGCAAATGCAAAAACCGGTGCAAATAAAAAGAGTGCTATAAATATAATTAGTACATTTTTTAATATTGTTTTCATATAGACAATATTATATCACAAAATTTGGCCCTTGACTGTTTTTTGTTATTTGCTATTATATTTATGGATTTTTAATTAGTAAATCCTTCTGGGTAAAACTAGAAGGTCACGTTCTTTTATTTCATCCTTTTGCGTTTTGTTTTGGCGAAAGCCAGAAATTTGCTCTGTAAAGAAAGAGCAGAAGCCTCTTGAAGGCAAAAGTGTCCTGGCCCCGATACCACCATGTGGTGTCGGGGTTTTTTATTATTTAAATAAAAATGACGGAAAATAATGATTATTTGTCCGTCAATTTTGACTATACTTCGGAAAGTACACACAACCTTCCGAAACATCAAAGAAATATACCAGCTTTTCCAATTCTGGATACTCCACAATGAGTAGGAGTATTTCTTTTCCTTCATAGAGAAGATACCCTTCATAAGCCCGTGCCCCTTGGCCTGAAGAACCTTTTAAAAAGTGATAGCAATTGCTTCCAAGATTGTAAAATCTCATATCAAAAGCTTTTTCTTCTATGGAGTCTACGGAAAAGGTATTGGTAATAAAGATATTTACCTCAACCTTTTCATTTTCAAATTCTATGGAACCAGCAGCATGAACACCGCATCCTTTTTCGATGAAATGATTCCATTTTTTTCTACTACTTTTTAGATTTATCCATCCAGTAGTTGGTAAATTCTCGACTATCATAATATTTGATTTTTAAATTTCAATTTGAATAAGCTTCTGTCTGCATAGTAGCACAGATAGATAAAAAAGTAAACCCCCCTGTTTATATCTTATTGAGTCCTTTCAATCAACTTATACAGAAGCCGAACTGGAGTGCCAAGAGCCCCTTTAGCCAAATTTTCCCCTGCCATCGAAGTCATGCGAGGCGCAATATCGAGATGAACCCATTTAAAACCTTTTATAAATTGATGAAGAAAAATCGCAGCGTAAATTGCTCCGCCATCGCGGGAGTCTTTGTTATGGACATTAGCCCAATCGCCAAGATTTCCCTTTATTTCATTTTCGTATTCTTCCCAAAGTGGCAAACGCCAGACATAGTCCCCTGTTTTTTCGCCAATTTCCTCAAAAACTTTTGATAGATTATCATCATTAGTAAAAATAGCAGTCGCCCGTTCACCTAAAGCCACAACCGCCGCACCAGTAAGAGTTGCAACATCAATCACAACTTCAGGATCATATTTTTGAGCATAGGTTAAGGCGTCCGCTAAAATAACCCTACCCTCAGCGTCGGTATTCAAAATTTCAATAGTCTTTCCAGACATAGAACGAACCACATCTCCTGGACGATAACTTTTTCCCGATGTCATGTTTTCGACTGAAGGAATCAATCCTATGACATTCTTTTTTAATTTCATTTTTGCAACAAGAGCCATAACATGAATTACCGAAGCTCCGCCAGACATATCCATATTCATTCCAAAAAGAGAAGAAGATGGTTTTAAGTTTATTCCACCTGAATCAAAGGTGACACCCTTGCCCACAAGTACGATAGGTTTTTCTTCTTTGGGTCCAGCCAAATATTCCATAATAATAAATTTTGATTCTTCATCAGATCCGCGTCCGACAGAAAGGATGGCTTGCATATTTTGTTTTTCCATTTCTTTTTCACCTAAAACTTTTACTTTTACTGTTGTGCCCCTCACTGCCTCTTTTGCTTTTTCTACTAGAATTTTTGGCGTCATATCTCCGCCTGGCGTGTTGGCCAAAGTTCTTGTTTTATTCACTTCATCTGCAATAACACCTCCTTTCAACATTGCATTTTCTATCTCCTTTGTTGCTCCAAGTACAAAAACCTCCTTAATAAAATTAAAACCTTCTTCTGGTGGAGTCTTATAGTCAGTGAATTCATAATTAGCAAAATCAAGCTGGGAACCGATCATCTCTCCAAGCTCCAAGTCAGAAAGGTTCGTATTCTTAAATCTAAAATCATTAAAATTAAAAGCGATTCTTTCCGCTTTTACACCTTTTGCTACTACAATCATTTTTCGAACGAGCAAAAATAACTTCCTTAGATTCATTTTGTCTGATTCGTCGCACTTCAAAAACAGAGCTTTTACTCCATTTTCTCTTATAATTTCGTCCTTATTCTTAGAGCTAACCACGACGAAAAGAGTTTCGCCGTTTATTTCTTTTACATTGTTTTTGAATATTATTTTCATAATTTATTTTCCCAATTTAATTCCCAATTCTTTTAATTGCTTTACCCCTATCTCAGATGGAGATTTCATCGTCAAATCTTTTCCTTCACCATTTTTTGGAAAAGCAATGACTTCACGAATATTTGGTTCATTTTCTAAAAGCATCATTAGCCGGTCAAAACCCCAAGCAATTCCCCCGTGCGGAGGAGTGCCAGAGCGAAAGGCTTCAAGCATGTAGAAAAGATTTTTTTCAACTTCTTCTTTTTTGACTCCCATTATTTCATAAACAGCGAGAAGCGCTTCCGGCTCATGGTTTCGGATGGATCCTCCACCTAGTTCAAAGCCATTCAAAATAATATCATACTGGTTCGTTAAAATATTCGGAATATTTTTTTTGTTCAATAAGTCATCGTGAAATTCAGACTTAGTGGCAGAAAAAGGATTGTGAGTAAAAGTCCATTCACCTTCTGCCTGCGGATTATTTTTATCGTCCGCTTTTTCAAAAAACGGAAAATCTATCACCCAACAAAAAGCCAGAAGATTTTTATTTTCTTTATCTTTTCGTAAATCTGGCCTATCACTACCATGTTTTTCCATCGCCTCTTTGTAAGAAATTCTTGGAAATGGAATTTCTTGTATTTCTTTGTCGGGATATAATTTTTTAACAATTTCTATAAGCAAGGCTTCGTTCAGCGCCATGACATCTTCCCGATCAACAAAACTCATTTCCATATCTAACTGAGTAAATTCTGGCTGGCGATCTCCGCGTAAATCTTCGTCACGCATGCATTTTGCCATTTGGAAATATTTTTCCATGCCAGACGCCATTAGAAGCTGTTTATATTGCTGAGGCGCTTGAGGCAATGCGTAAAATTTCCCCTGATCAAGCCGTGAAGGAACAATAAAGTCTCTGGCTCCTTCCGCAGTTGATCTCGAAAGGATTGGCGTTTCAATTTCAGTGAAACCTTCCTTGTTCAAATAATCACGGATTAATTTTGCAACCTTATGCCTGTTGCGGATATTTTTCTGCATCCTTTCCCTACGCAGATCAAGATACCTTTTTTCTAATCTGTGCTCTTCTCCTATTTCATATCCGTTAGTAGATAAATCTATCGCCGGAGTTTCGGCTTTATTCAAAACTTCGATATTTGTGACCTCAAGCTCAACATCACCATTTAGTACATTTGGGTTAATATTTTTTTCCGGCCTTTTGTTTACCAAACCAATAATTTTCAAAACCCATTCAGGCCTTATTTCTTTGGCTTTTTCCGTAGCTTCAGCATGATTCGGCAATGAAACGCACTGAACTTTCCCGCTCATATCGCGCATATCAAAAAATACCATTTTGCCCTGATCGCGCCTTATGTCCACCCAGCCAGCAATGATTATTTCTTTGCCGACATAATCTTTCAAATCTTTTATATAAATTCTATTTTGCATATTAATGTTAATTTAAAAAATTAAAAATAATCAATTTTGATAGCCTTCCTAACTTCTTCCATTGTTTTCTTGGCTTCCTCTCTAGCCCTTTCTGTTCCATCTTCTAAAATTTTCATAATCTCACTTGGATTTTTTGCTAATTCTTCTCTTCTCTCCCTTATAGGTGCCAAGAATTTTTCCAAAACTTCTATTAGCCTTTTCTTTATTATTACATCACCTAATCCTCCCTTCTTGTATTGTTCTTTTAATTTTTTAACTTCATTTTTGTCTTCGTCAAAAATATCTAAATAGATAAAAACTACATTACCTTCTACTTTGCCTGGATCTTCCACATGTATATGTCCAGGGTCCGTATACATGTCCATAACTTTTTTGGAAATTTCCTCATGACTATCTGAAAGATAAATCGCATTGTTTAAAGATTTTCCCATTTTTGTACTTCCATCAATTCCAACTAATCTGGGCGTATCACCCACCTTGGGCTTAATGCGATCAAAAATCTTTCCATAAAAACGATTAAAATCATCCACTATTTCGTTTGCTTGTTCTATTACCGGCAACTGATCTTCTCCAACTGGAATAACATTTGCCTTGGCAAAAAGAATGTCGGCTGCCTGGGAAACTGGATAGCATAAAAAACCAGCTGGAACATCTTCTCCAAATCCTTTCTGTTTCATCTCATCCTTAACCGTCGGATTCCTCTTCAACCTAGCCAAAGTAACCAAATTCAAAAACAAAACCGTTAGTTCAGCAATTTCCGGAATTTCTGACTGTATAAACATAGTTGTTTTTTGGGGATCAAGCCCACAAGCAAGGTTGTCAAGTGCGACCTCAAGCACATTTTTTCTTATCTTCTCCGGATTGTCCGCATTATCGGTTAATGCTTGAATATCTGCGATCATATGAAAAGACACGTCTGACTCTTCCTGTAGTTTTAATCTATTTTTTATCGAACCAACATAATGCCCCAAATGAAGCTTGCCAGTCGGCCTATCGCCAGTAAGCACTCTTATTTTACTATCTTTTTCCATATTGTTTTATATTATCATAATTTTCCCCATTTTAATAACAGTTTTGCTAACTTTTTAATTTTGATTATTTTTTCACCATGCTAGAATAACCCAATGGTAAAGGGTAGAAAAAATGAACTGCGTATTCCTCCACAAAGCATTGAATCTGAGAAGGCTGTTCTAGGATCCATAATGCTCCGCAAGGACGCAATGTATGAGGTCGAAGGTTTATTGAATTCGGATTCTTTTTACGTTGAAAAACATAGGATAATTTTCCAGGCAATGCTCGATTTGTCCCTCAAAAACCAGCCAATCGATATACTTTCGCTTTCAACGAAACTCGGTGAACAAAAATTGCTCGATAATGTGGGCGGAAACCAATATCTTGCAGAAATTATAAATACCGTGCCCTCATCCACCAATGTCAAACACTACGCTGACATAGTTCAAAAAAAATATGTCCTAAGAAGATTAATTGAAGCTGCAGATTATGTTTCCGAACTTGCCTTTGAAGAAGGCGACGATCATATTGACGATGTTTTAGATATGGCCGAGAAAAAGGTATTCAGTGTCGTATCATCCCCAGGGGGTCAAAAGTTTGTAAGCTTGAAAGATGAACTACCTGAAGCTTTTGAGCGCTTGGAGAAACTTCATGAACACAAGGGCGCCCTTCGAGGATTGCCGACCGGCTTCCGAGATTTAGATAACATTCTTTCCGGTTTGCAAAAATCAGATTTAATAATTTTAGCAGCAAGGCCCTCAATGGGTAAAACGACTCTCGCTCTCGATATAGCGCGCATGACTGCCATCTTGCATGAAAAGTCGGTTGGAATTTTTTCTCTTGAAATGTCCTCTCAACAATTAGTAGACAGAATGCTCTCTGCGGAATCACGAGTAAATGCTTGGAATTTGCGCACGGGACGATTATCAGCCGACAGAGAATTTTCCCAACTTCGCGATTCACTTGATAAATTATCCAAGGCAAAAATTTATGTCGATGACCAGCCAGGAAATTCGATAGTCAGGATGAAAGCGATTTCTAGGAGACTAAAAGCAGAAAAAGGACTTGACCTCATTATCGTAGACTACCTCCAGCTTATGACCACTTCAAAAAATTACGACTCAATGGTAAATCAAGTCACAGAAATATCCCGCTCTCTAAAGAGCTTGGCAAAAGAACTTGATGTGCCGGTACTTGCGCTTTCCCAGCTCTCTCGTGCCGTTGAATCACGAGGTGGAAAACCAAGACTTTCCGACCTTAGAGATTCCGGCTCGATCGAACAAGACGCTGATGTTGTGATGTTTATCCACCGAGAAGACAGGGGTAAGGATGAATCAGAGAAGACAAATATAGCAGAAATATTAATTGAAAAGCATAGAAACGGCCCTACCGGAAAGATAGAACTATATTTCGACGAGAAAACGACTACTTTCCTAAACCTTGAAAAGAGCAGTCTGAATGAATTCACCTCGGCTAAAATAGACGACAGTTTGAGCGAATTTTAACAGAAAAAATCAGCATGGATATAATAGAAAAACTAACTGAAGTCTTTAAAGAATTTCCCGGTATCGGAGAAAGACAGGCACGGCGCTTTGTCTATTTTTTAATGTCGCGAAATCCAAACTACACGGAAAATTTGTCTGACCTTATTCTAGATCTGAAAAAAGAAATAGCACAATGCAAAGAATGCTTTAGGCTTTTTATAAATAAAGATAATAGAAGCAAGATATGCGATATATGTGCTGATGCTAGTCTTGATTCTTCTGTTTTAATGATAGTAGAAAAAGATTCTGATTTGGAAAGCGTCCAAAAAAGCAGAATTTATCATGGAAAATATTTTATTTTGGGTGGGCTCGTACCCGTCGTTGAAAAAAATACAAAAAACAGAATTCGCATAAATGAACTTATTGAAAAAATCAAGAGAGAAAAAAAAATAAAAGAAATAATACTCGCCTTCTCTTTAAGTCCACAAGGTGACCACACAGATTTTTACATAAAAAGCCAGATAAAAGACATTTGTGGACCGTTAAATATAAAAATTTCATCTTTAGGCAGGGGCCTTTCCACTGGAACGGAATTAGAATATTCCGACAATGAGACAATAAAAAACGCCTTAAAAAATAGGCAATAAAAAAATCCGCGCAATTGCGGATTTTTCTTTTTGTATCAGAGAATTTCTTTGTAATGTTTATCTACATGGATTATGTCCATGTCCTTACCATAAAGAACTAAAATTTCTTCCCCGAAATTTCCATCAAGATACTCAATGGGTTCCAGGTGATAACCTCTTTTCCTTAATTTTTCCATCCTTTCCTTCTTGTAAAAAATAAAAGTTACCAAAAGTGGCATAACTGTCATACTCACCGAAATAATAATTGCTTCCATAAAAGAAAATTCAAAGTTGCTTATTTTAGAAACAAAAAAAGTTGTGAGAAGAAAAATAAATGAAACAATTCTTAACAACCACCTATCCCAAGTCATAACTAAAATCAAAGAAAAGGAAATTACTAGAATGCAAGAAATTGAAAAATAAATCATTAAAAATCCAATTTCTCCTCCTGATTCAAAATCACACATTCCTTTAGAAATGCATGCTATCCCAGCGATGCAAGCCAGGAAAATTCCTAAATTTTTTGGTTTTTTTATATTCATATTTTCAAAGTTTTTTAAAAAAATACCATGACTATACAAAAAAGGCAATAGAAACAATGGCCATTCCTATTGAATAAGTAAGTTTCAATTTAGTCAAGATATCCCTTGACAATATATAACGTAAAGAGTATAATCGTACTGAAAAGATTTGTGTTATTTGATAAACTTTTAAAACAACATATTATGAAAAAGATCAGTTTTCTGCTTGCATTTTTTGCATCATTTTTTTTCTTTCAGGTAATGGGTCAAAATAACCCTAAAAAAGACATCAAAGAAATAAGCCAAAAAATCAATGATGGCCAAAAGACAGAAGCCATCAAGCTTCTTTCGAAGCTCCAGACACCGGAATTAACAGACAAGGAAGCATGCTTTTTCGTATGCTATTCTTATCTGAAGTTTTACTTTCCAAAAGACTCTGGAATGACAGAAGAATATATCGAGTGCATACTCGATACCATTTCTAACGGAAAGCTATTATTTCAGACAATGCCGGAAACAGGAATCCTTTTTTTTACTCCAAAAACGAAAGCGAAAATCGTAAGACTTTCAAAAAACTTGATCGATGTTGACGGGGAGTCTTTCCAAAAACTACAAAAGTTTTACAAAGATACCCTCCTGCATATCCAAGAATATTCAGAGCAGGATAATATCATTAAGGAGAAAAAAGATCCGATAAAAATTACGGAGATACAAAATTACGATTCCCTGCAAGTCGCCAGAGATACTCAGTTTAAAAAACTGAAAGACGAAATCTCAAATTATCGTCAGATGCTTGGTGACACTATTGAAAAATACACCACGCAAGGAGCATTGACCGACTTGAAAAAAAATGCCCCCGAAGCATTGAACGATTCTGTTTACCTAAATATCGAGGTTTACAGTATAGATTCGATGAAACTGGAAGCATATTTAGTTCAACCAACAGAAGGACAAATTTCTGTTGAGCATTCTGTCGCCCAGTATTGTAATGAAAAAGTTAACGCATACGTAAAAAACGGTGTATACGAAATTCTACAGCGATGGTGCCACCTTACAGAGGGTGATACTCTAGAAATCTATGTGGAAATAATCGGTGAAGCTGATGACGTTTGGTCGGACACAACACAACTGCAAACTTTTTCAGAAGATTGCTATGGGATCGGATCACAATTAAAACTCAAAGCCGGTGATAAAATAACGAATTATCAAATCGCCAACTTGAGAACATTGAATGCTCAAAAATTTTTGGGAGAAGGCATCAAAAAAACTGAAGCCGAAACCAAAAAAGTCATAAAGATGATAAAACCGCCTGATCTCAGTTCTGTGGACTGGCGAAAAAATGACAAGGAAGAAAAAGGCCCACAGTTTCGTAAAGAAACGATAATGTTGGTAAGGCAACCATAAAAATAAAAATCCCTAGTTTCCAAAATTAGGGATTTTTTTTATTTAATTGAGAGTATTTTTACTTTAAAAAATGGCTGACGGTGGCCGTTTCTGCGCAGATAACGTGATTTCTGCTTGTATTTTACAACTAAAATTTTTCTACTTCGTCCAACCTGTTCTATCTCCGCATCAACTTTTGCACCTGTAATATAAGGAGTACCTATGGTGGTATCTTTTCCATCATCAACCATAAGAACCTTGTCAAAAGAGACCTTATCTCCTTTCTTAAATTCCCCTTTTATCTTCTCGATCGAAATTACATCCCCCTTTGAGACTTTATACTGTTTTCCACCTGTTTTTATTACTGCAAATTCCATAAAACCAATACTAACAAAATTTTGAGAAAATGCAAGCATTTTGCTATAATATCCTTATGCAAACTAAAACAATAGAAAGGTATTTTTTCTTTGGAATCTTATTAGCTACTTTAATTTTTACGTTATTAATTTTTAAGCCTTTTTGGATGGTAATTATCCTGGGAATATCTTTTACAATAGTTCTCTATCCTATATATAAATGGATGGTAGATAAAAAAATTCCACCTTGGCTCTCAAGTCTTATTACCGTTATTGCACTGACTATAATCCTTTGTGGACCTATACTTTTAATTGGCACAATCATAGCTCAACAATCACAAGATGTTTATTATCAAATAGTCTATAACGGAGGAGCTACTTCTTTCCTAAAAGTAATAGAAAATCAAATAAATAACATACTACCAGGAGATTTATATTTTAATGCGACAGAAAAAGCTTCAGACTTTATTTATTTTATTTCAAATAATATTACAAAGATATTTAGTTCCACACTTTCTGCTATTTTATCATTTTTATTAATGATTCTATCTGTATTTTATTTCCTTAAAGACGGAAAAAGATGGAAAGAGGCATTAATAAGACTAAGTCCACTAAGGGACGCTGATGATCATAAAATCATTGTCAAACTTTCCAAAACAGTAAATGGAGTAATAAAAGGATATATTTTTATAGCAATTATTCAAGGAACCCTAACAGGCATAGGGTTAACTATTTTTGGTGTTCCAAACTCAGTTCTTTGGGGATCTATAGCAATAATAGCTTCGCTTATACCATGGGTTGGAACTGCAGTTATTTCTATACCAGCTATGATATTTCTTTATACGACAGGAAACACAGCAGAAGCTATCGGTCTTTTGATTTGGTCAGTGGCACTAGTCGCAACAATTGATAATTTTTTGAACCCTATACTTGTTGGAAAAAAAATAAAAATACCCCCACTTCTTATTTTATTTTCAGTATTAGGTGGAATCTCCGTTTTTGGACCTATTGGAATTCTAATTGGACCTCTTGCCGTAAGCTTGTTATATGCACTTATTTCAATTTATAGAAACGAATTTAGGCAAAGCTCTGATCTACAATCTTAAATAAAATGTCACTAAAATTTTACAATACATTAACACGGGAAAAAGAAGAATTCTCCCCTATCAATAAAAATGAAGTAAGCATGTACACATGCGGTCCTACCGTATACAACTACCCACACATAGGAAATTACAGGGCTTATATATTCGCTGATGTTTTGAAAAGAGTTTTGTCCTACAGCGGATACAATGTAAAACATATAATGAATATTACGGATATTGATGACAAAACCATCCGTGACTCTCAAAAAGAAAAAAAATCTCTAAAAGAATTCACGGAATTCTATACAGAAGAGTTTATGAAGGATATAAGATCTCTAAATATCCTATACCCTACCAAATTTACAAAGGCCACGGATTACATAAAAGAAATGGTAGAACTTATAAAAAGACTTCTAGAAAAAGGTTTTGCATATAAAAGCTCAGACGGAAGCACATATTTTGATATAAAAAAATTCAAGGAATATGGAAAACTTTCCCGCCTTGTTTTAGAAGAACAAAAAGAAAATGCCTCGAACAGAATTAAAACGGACGAATACGAAAAAGAAAACGCTCAGGACTTCGCTCTTTGGAAAGCATATGACGAAAAAGACGGAGATGTATTTTGGGATACGGAATTAGGCAAAGGAAGGCCAGGCTGGCATATAGAATGCTCAGCTATGTCTATGGCAAATCTAGGAGAACAATTGGACATCCACACTGGTGGAGTAGATAATATTTTTCCGCATCACGAAAACGAGATAGCTCAATCCGAAGGAGCTACAGGAAAACAATTTGTTAGATTTTGGATGCACAACGAATGGGTTCTGGTTGATCAGAAAAAAATGGCAAAATCCCTGCAGAATTTTTATATATTAAAAGATTTAACACAAAAAGGAATAAACCCAATTTCTTACAGATTTTGGCTTTTAATGGCTAATTACAGAACTAGGGTTAATTTCGTATGGGAAGCGTTAGAGGGTGCGGAAACGGCCTTAAAACGCCTTCGTAGGCTCTATTTAGAGCTTGGTGAGCAAACAGGAAAGGTAAATGAGGGATATCAGCAAAAATTTAAAGAGTATTTAGAAGATGATCTAGATACGCCGAGAGCATTATCCGTCCTCTGGGATGTAATAAAAGATGAAAAAGTTTCTCCGGCTGACAGAAAGGCAACAATTTTAGATTTTGATAAAGTATTAGGACTAGGTTTTGAAAATTTGAAGGAAGAAACTATTCCTGAAGAGATTCATGAGATTGCAATGGAACGGCAAGAAGCACGCAAAAATAAAGATTTCAAAAAATCTGATGAGTTGAGAGACAAAATAAATTCTCTCGGTTATAAAATTAAAGACACCTCCTCTGGAGTAAAAATATCAAAAATCTAAATAGCATCTAATTCCACAAAGAAAGTGGAACCTTTATTTTCACCTTCTGACTCAGCCCAAATTCTGCCCTTATGGACGTCTACTATCAGCTTTACCGTGAAAAGACCATATCCTGTACTATCAACATTTACTTTTACTGAGTTCCTCCCCCTTCCTCCTTCTTTAAATAAATTTCGTTTATCTTCATCCGTAATGCCAACACCTGTATCTTTTACATAAAAAAGGATCTTGCCATCCTCTTTTTTTAGTCCAACTTTTAACCCTCCTTTTAGTGTATATTTAACAGAATTATCAACCAAATTGTGCACAACTTCTTTAAGCCAGAATGCATCACCTAAAATATTATAATCACCATCTTTTATATCAACCTCAAATTTTAATCCTTTCGACTCGGCTGGGTCTTTTTTGACTTTAATTATCTGATCCACAATCTTTCTAAAATCTACTGGCTTCATCTCATATTTAACTGTTCCGGTTTGTAAATTGGCAGCATTTAAAACAAGATCCACTGTTTCAATTCCCTGATTGTCAGACTCTAGCCCCTCATCAGCCATTTTTTTAAGCATTGGTGAAAGAACCCCAAATGTCCCCTCTAACATTTCCGCAAAAATATATTTTGTACGAGTAAATGACCCCTTAACCTTGTGAGTAACCAAGTGAACGAGGCTTTCTCTCTGTTTAATAAGGTTTCTCAGGCTTTCATTCGCATCCTGTAATTCTTTATACAAATAAGCTTTTTCTAGGGCAACAGCCACCACATCCCTCAAGCTATTAATAGAATCCTTTTCGTGAGCATTAAGGGTCTCATAATCTCTATTCATACCCATTAACAGAAGCCCGGTCATGCTGTTTTCACTAATAAGAGGGTTAAGTAATATATTTTTTAAATTGGAATCTTCTTTTATTTTAGAAAGTATTTTAGGATCTACCAATCCATCCCATGCTTTTTCGGCGGTAGTAATCAGATTAAAGGTTTTATTATAAACAGACTTTTTAAAGATAGGCCTGCTAGATATGCCTGTTATTTTTATATCGCTAAAAAGAAAACCTGCTTCTCTAAGCGACTCGTCTAGTCTGTCGGATTTTGAAAAATTCAGAGGAACCAACGAGTCAGATTTTTTGTCTAAAATCAAAATTCCAACAAGATCAAAATTCAAATCTGTTCTAATTGCTTCTGAAATTTTTTGAGAGAGAGTAATAGGATCAAGAATAAGCAAGCTTACCTGGTAGAGCTTTCGTAAAAGCGACAGAGTTTTATTTTTTACAGCAAGTTCAAGATTATGCTCATACAGAGCTTCTGTTATTTTTTTTGTTTCATCATTCAGAGGCATATTACTTCAAGCTGGATGGAATTTCATCTGGGGACATCTCGGCAACTAAGTCCTGTACGGCATTACGGCAGGCAATATGTGAAGCTCGGCCAAAAATACGTTCATACTGGAAAACAAGTTTATCTATGGTGTTCTTTGGATCGTCATTCTGAAAACTGACCTCTTCCTTTTCTGAATTAATAATTTGCAACCCGGACACCTTTCGAGCCTCATTCCACGCCAAGGGACCAATAATAAGCTCTTGTTCTCTAATTATTCTTAAGGCTATTTTGGGAAATTGTATTGAATAATTCATAGTTTTTAACTATTCTTAATTTTATAAAATACAGATCCTAATTTAACAAGACTCAAGGCCATAAGGAAATAGGCAACCATGTATAAATAGTCGATTTCTAGCCCTCCGCTATAGGTACCCCTGCTCGATTGGTATAAAAATATATAATCAGCCATATATTGAACAAATAAAGCAAAAATGAAGTAGATGATTGGTTTTTTCATTAACCCCCCTAAGAAATTCCTTGATAGGAAATACGCGACAATAGCCAGAGAGATATATATGGCTTGCCCAAAAGGATAACCAAAATCCAAAAAAATAATCAACGGGTTGCTCCAGTCAAATTGGTAATCTTTTAAGAACATAAAATAATATAGAGCTAATATGCCTGCTGGAATCAAAAACGCTTTTATTTTATTAAAAAGTAATTTAAAAGAAACATGGGCTCCCGATACTTTGGCCAGCAAAATAATACCATATATATAAAAAGGTATACTTCCAAAAAATCCAACATCCGCCAAGGAAGGATAAGGAACCTCAATGCCTTTGTAAAAAAAATAGCTAAAAACACTTTGCCCAAATGATTGGGCAAGGAGGCCAATGGCAAAAGCCAAATTGGCACGGCCTACCAAACTTTTCCACCCACCCCATAATCTCGCAAAATAAAGTCCGTACAAAGCACCAAACCAAGCAATTATTTGGTAGGTTGCTGACCAAATTTGAGAACCTGAACTGTCCGGATCAAAATGCTTAAGTTTCAAAAACAAAAACCATACGGTCAACAATATAAAAATAAATATGGGTATAAATATTAATCTTTTAGCAAAATTTTCTCCGTTTTTCTTCATAGTTGTATTATATTACAGAATCATCTATTAATGCAATAGTGTATTTTTTAAGAAAATGGGCTAATTCATAAGAGTTTTTTGAAAATCTCAGTTTTTGCAAACCCAAATCTTGCTCGTCATTGTGATAAATAACTCCCAAATCCCAGAAAAACTTTGCATTTTGTTGCATCAAAAATTGTGAAATACCCTTATATTTTATGTCTGCTTTTCCGAAATGTGCCAAACAATAATCTTTAGATATTTTTTCACCAATGATAAAACCCGATAAATCACCATCAATAAAAAGCGAGAGACATATCAAAGATTTTAAAAAATAATCAGGCACAGACAAAAATCTTTTAAAAGCAACGGATTCATTCCTCAGATCCTCCAGCTCTGTGTAATCCTCTGCCAGGCCGACCTTGTCTTTTTTATTTTTTGTCCATAGCTCAATCAAATCAAGTAATAATCTTTGCTTTTTTGCATCTGTTAAATCTAAATTGTGAATTTCAAATTTATGCATTTTATTAAAATAACGTACCAGTTGTCGGTTTTTTTTATTTCTAGGACTTCCATAGGAAGAAATGCCTTCCGTGGAGTAAATATAATCGAAATGATCATTTTCTTCCTTTGTTGTAAATTTCTTCTTATCCAAATTTCTTATTGAATCTTCAGGCACCAATTTTAGTTCCGGCTTCAGTCCTTCCTTCTTCGAAAGATTAATCAAAGCTTCAGCAGTTTCGTTGATTTTATTATTTCCTAAAAAAGAATAAAATGGCTTGCCGGTTAGATAGTCGGTAAACCGCACAACGAGATTGTTGTTAAGTTGAGAAACCTGCATTTCATTTTTTATATCCCATGACCACATGCTGATAAAACTAAAATCAGAATATGGCGGAAATTTACATGTAAATTTCTCTATATCTTCTTTATCAGATAATTCTAATTTTTTAAATTTTGGAAATTCTGGAATCATAAAATCTTTACCTTATCATATCACAAAAATTACATAAATAATATAATGGTTCCGATTATCATAATCCCAATGGCTGTAATTTTAGGAAACAAGCTGTACTTGTTCAAATTTTCTTTTGCAATATGCGGGAAAAAACTCGTACTTAAAAGTGTCAAAAATAAAACAAAAGCCGGTTGGAAACTTCCAATTAAATAAACCATCGCAACGGGAGCAAGTAATAGGGCAAAATTAGTCAAAAGATTTCCAGAAACTGTCATTACTTCAGTAACTGCATTTACCACAAAAATCTTACGTCCGCCAGTTCTCATCATTCGTATAAACTGTCTACGATACTTGGAAGCAAAAAGAAATATTAACAAACCAGTACCACCTAGCCCAATATATTCCCAGAAGGATGAAACCCAGAAATTCTCTTCTACTGTCACGTATTTAAAAATAATTCCAGAAGTTGCCACTAAAAAACAAGCGATTATCATGTAAATTGCCGGTTTCCATTTAAATTTTCCTCCTTCCTCTGAAAAATCTGAGGCAATAATTAATAAGCCAAACAAAGTAACAAGCGAACCCAATATCTGTTTAAATGAAAGAGTCTCGCCTAAAAATATGTATCCAAGCACAAAGCCAAAAATCGGTACTGTCAAAAACCATGGAACTACCGTGGAAATTTCTTCCGTTTCAAGGGTAAATAAATACAATATAATCCAAACAACAGTTAGAGTTCCCGTAACCATCAATAAAATCTTGTCAAAAATAGGAATATTGGAAACATCGGGAATAAACAACCATATCAAAAATGCAATAAAAATAGCGATAAAGCTGGCAAAAAGAACCAGACCGCCAGAACTGCGTTCTTTTTCTTTTTGTGAAAACTTTGCAACTAAATATTTATCAGCAACATTTACTATTGCCCACAAAATTGGAGCACCTAATGCTAAAAAAAACCACATCATGATTTATTTATTATACAACAAAATATTTATTTTTCCCAAGGAAAACCAGATCTTCCAAAATGACCCCACCTTGAAGTTTCTTTAAATTTAACATTCTCCAAAGCCAGCATTTTTTTTATGCCCTTTGGCGTTAAATCATATCCTTCTATATTTTCTTCTTTTCCGTCCAAAAAAACTACGGCCATGACTGGTTCTGCTTTTCCTATCGCATATGCAACCTTCACAAACACCTCTTTCGCTTTTCCAGACTTAATTATATCTACTGCAATCTTACGAGCCATATAAGCCCCCGAGCGATCCACCTTCGTACAATCCTTCCCTGAGAAAGATCCTCCGCCGATTGGAATCTCCGGCCCGTAATTATCAATGACTATCTTTCTACCTGAAAGCCCCGTGTCAGCGTCAAAACCTCCCTGCACCCACTCGCCTGCCGGATTTATTAAATATTCTTCAGCTTTAATAATGCTCTGCACTAAAGATAATAAATCCTCGTTTTTTGAATTTTGAAAACTTGCCACAACTGTTTTAACCTTATCTCCTTCCAATGTTACTTGCACTTTTCCGTCATACGGATATTTTTCATAAATTTTCATACAAAGACTGCGTGCAAGTTCATATTCCCTCGGCATCATTGATTCTGTTTCTGCAGTAGCATAACCTTTCATAACGCCCTGATCTCCAGCTCCTCCAGTATCTACTCCGCGCGAAATCTCAGAACTTTGTTTTGATAATTTTATAACCACATTGTAATCTTCACCAACTATTTTTTTAACCAAAGGCTCTAAATTAGGTGACGCATTACTGGTCACTTCGCCGTTAACTGTTATTAGTCCATGCCCTCCCATCACCTCTACTGCAACACGACTATCCTTGTCACCTTCTAAAAATGCATCTAAGATGGAGTCTGCGATAAAATCACAAATCTTGTCTGGATGACCGGGGCTAACGAATTCAGCTGTTTTAATGCTCATATATAAACTTAAGACTATCAAATTTATGAATGCTTTGCAAAAAACAGTTAATTTAGTATCATTAGTTTTATGATCGATACTGTAGTAAATACAAAAAACTTAAAGGAAGCTGATGTCGTGATATTGAGCGCCCCATATGAAGGAGGTGTTTCTTTTATGGGCGGTACATCCAAAGCTCCTAAAAAGATATTAAACTGTTTAAATAAAAATTTAGAACTTTTTGATATAAATTTTCTCTGCGAGCCAGCAAAGATAATAAAAACGGCTCATAAGGAAATTACCGGTATAAAAAATCTTATTTCTGATAAAGTTGTAAGGAAAATAAGCGAAGAATATAAAAATTTATTTAATGATAAAAAATTTGTAATTATGCTAGGCGGGGAACACACTGTATCTATCGGGGCACTTGATGCGATTGCAAAAAAAGAGAATCCAAGAGATATAACGATCGTCCAAATAGACGCTCATCAGGATTTACGTGATGACAACAGCGACTATAGCTACCGTCCTACAAAATATGCACACTCTTGCGCGATGCGTAGACCTCATGAGCTTGGCTTTAATTTAGTGCAAGTCGGCATACGTACTTTCTCAAAAAATGAATATGAATATTGGCAAAAAAATAAAGATACAATTGAAGTATTTGAGTGGAGCGAAAAAAATAAGCATATTCCAGAGATAGTTAAAATAATCGAATCAATAAAAACTGAAAAGGTTTATTTAACTATCGATGTCGATGGATTTGACCCTTCATGCATGCCTGGTACCGGCACTCCAGCCCAAGGAGGAATTGAGTGGAAATATGGCCTCGATTTAATCGAGAAAATTATAGAAACAAAAAATGTCATTGGTGCAGACATAGTAGAAGTATCACCGCAAAAAGACTCCGTTCTAACAGAATACGGAGCATCTTTGATTTGCTATAAAATAATGGCAAATAAATTCAGAAATAAACTAACTTCTTAAAAATTTCTTTCGATAAATAAAATAAACTTCAACTAAGTTTGCCAACACTAAATATATTGGGAATGAATATATCGCGAAAATCCAATTTCTGACGATTAATAAAGATAATGTATTCCCTATAATTCCTCCAATATAAATTGAGCTATTCTCGGTTTCTGGGTACTTCCAAGTTTTAATAAAAGTTGGAATATAAGCCAAAAAGTCGCTCAAAATGGCAAAAAGTATGGAAATTCCCAAGTTATTTGTAATTATATAAAGAACAAGAGCCATTATGGAAATAAAACCGCAAACCAAATCAAAAGACTGTATTTTCCAAAAAGCATTTTTCTTAAATATTGAAAAAACTATTACCAAAAACGGACCAACACCTGCCATTAATACGCTTAGTGAAGAAAGTCCTGCTCCTGCTTTTAATTGCAAAAATACCCCGACAAACGGCGCAAGCATCCAAACAAACCAAGAAATTAAATTAGGCCTAGTGCCATGCCGAAAAATCCCGCGAATATACCAAATCGTACAAATAAGATTTATCAAAACTCCTATAAAAATGATATTTTCAGGTAACATCCCAGTACTAAAATTTTAAATTGTTAATAATGGTGATCATTTATTTCGTACAAAAATTTAGTACGGGACAAGTATTTTAATAAACCTCCTGCTGATAACACTTTTCGCAATAAACTATTTCTGGCCTGTCTGGAGCATAAGCTGTTTTAATTTCTCTTTTACATTTAGCACATTCTCGATTATATGACTTAGGAGGTAAAACTAAATCAAATCTATCTTTACGTCGACATTCAGGACATTTTCTTGGTATTCTCAAATTTAGTTTTTTAAGAATATTCAATTCTCCTTCTATTATTTTATAACAACGGCCACATTCACATCTTATAATTTCATTTAAAACATTTTTAAAATCACTTAATTTATCAGGTAATTCTAAATATTCAATAGTATGCACATATTTATTTGGTGTAGATTCAAACCATAGATAACCACTGTCTAATGCTTCCTCTTTGTTCTTTATAAAATATTGATTAGCGATAGTTTCATTATAACCAAATGATGAAAATTCAACTGGAAAAAATTCCCCATATCTATAAACCCTTCCTTTTTTGTCTATATAAGGATTTTCATTCATATTCTTAATGATTTTTTCTCTTAATTTTTCATAATCATCTTTTAAATATTCTTTATTTAAAATGCAATATTTTTTTCTTTTTAAGTTTGAACAACCAAAAATATACTTGCAGGAGGAAGAGTAATAACTATACTCGTTATTATAAGAATCCGGATAAGATCCTATGCAAAATTTTATATCTGACGCTTCGTGCCCTGAAATCAAAGTTTCATAAGCCAAAGAACAATTACCTCCCCAACAAGTATAATCATAACAATCCCTTGTGAAAGGAACTGACAGGAATTGCACAAAACGAGAATTCTCAGCACTTGTTCCCAAATAAACATCATGAGAATTTTTTGATTCATAAACATAATTACCGGAAACATTTACATTTAAACTATTTCCGTAATATTCCCTATTTGGTTTGGTAATCCAAAAATCTTCTGACATTTTTTTATATTTAGAAAACTCAGAATAAGAAAATAAATCTATGTTTTTTATAAAATCAAAATATTCCTCTTTTGAACATTGTTTATTAAAAACACAATATTGTTTATTCTTTAAATTCATAGAGCCAAAACAATTGTTGCAACCCGAACAATTTTTACAAAAAAATAAATCAAAAGAATTTTCACACTCAAGACAGGAAATACAATTAAAACATTTATAAATTCCAGTACATTCATAACAAAGCTCCGATTCTCGTGCCCTATGACAATCTGAAGAATCCTTTAAGGTATGCAAAAAATCTGAATAAAAAGAATTCTCACAAAAATCTGCATAAAATAAAGCGTAGCAATTTTTTAGATAAGAAGAATAATTAGTATAATTTGTGTTAATAAGGGAAGAATACAAAGTATCAACAGACATATGAGGAGTTTTATTTTTTAATTCCAAAAGTTGTTCTAAGAAATTACGATTTTGATCATAATCCATCCCATACTCAGTTCCATCCCAATCATCCGCCCACCAACACTTGGAACAAAAAACAATTTGTTTTTTGTCTTTATGAAACATAGAAATAATGTTTTCATTACACTTATTACATTTACTTTTATACAAAGAATAAACATTCATAAACGCTAACCTCCTTTGAAATCTACAATCGGGACAAAAGGTAGGCGGAGGAACTTTTATTTTTTCGTAAAAATTAAAATCTTCAGATTCTATAGTGAAGTCTTTTTTACAATTCTGGCATTGTTTTGTTTCGTTTTGCATAATTAATATACTTCCTGTTGATAACATTTCTCACAAAAAACTATTTCAGGTCTGTCCGGAGCATAAGAAGTCTCGAATTCTACTTCACAGTGTTTATCCCCATGGAAATGGCTGATTTTGTCACACATGCATTGTCTATGCCAGAGTTTCATTGGATTTTTTAATTTCATTCTTTCTTTATTTCTTTCATCTGGATGAAATCTTGGAATTGGAATATTCATCCTTTTATAAAATTCTAATTCAAATTTTGTTAATTTAAATGCCCTACCTGATTTTTCACATTCTATAACTTCATCTAATATAGAATCATCAATGTCTTTAATATTGTCAGAAATATCTTTCGCTTTTAATGTAATAACATATTTATTATCAACTTTTTCTTTATATGGATATCCCTTTTCTATTATTTCCTCTTTTGTTAACGGAAAATGATCATTTGTTACTGATTCATTGTAACCATGAGGACAAAATTCATACGGAAAAAATTCACCATATTTATATATCCTACCTCTTTTATCTGTATACGGCATTTCGTCCATATGTTTTTTAATTTTTTCTACCATCTCAAAATACTCTTCTTTTTCATATTGTTTATTTAAAATACAATACTTTCTATTTTTTAATGCAATACAACCAAATAGATAACTGGAAGATCTACAAACATCTGTATATTCAACATTATTTAGAGCGGGTGCTCCGTTTACTACAAATTTAACATTTGACCCATTTTCTGAACCACCAGAAGAATGCTCATAAGCTAATTCTGCCCATGAATGACAAACATCCATAGAATCTTTTGCATGAGTAATCCTATACCCATATTTAATATTATGGTTATCATGTCCCTTAAAAGAATAAGAAAGATTTTTAGAATCTAAAAGTTCATCCCCATTTGAATTAACACAATTTATTATTCGTCCATATTTTCTTGGAAATCCCAATGAAAAATTCCAAAATTTAGTAAAGGTTTTTTGGGTAAATTTATAACTTCCAATATTAAAATCTTTTATTTTCTTTAAATATTCTTCCCTGGAAAATTGTTTGTTCCAGATGCAATAATTTTTATTTCTAAGATTCACACAACCAAAACAATTCTGACAATTTATACAATCTAAAATAAAATTAGAATCTATACAACTTGAGGACCAATAAGAATACTGACAATTATAATTTTTTGTACTGCCAATATTTTGGTACAGTAATTGACTATTTATTATATTATATGAATCAACTATTTCTTTAGAATTATCAATATTACTTGAAAAGTATACGCTCTCCGAGCCTAGAAGAGTAGAATATGAAAGATACACATCTTTAACATCTTTAACATAATTACAATATTCAGAATTTAAATTTTTACCTATTTTCCAAAGTGATTGACGTGGTATTGTGTTAAATAATTCTTGCCATTGTTTAAAAAAATTTTTAGAAAAATCATATTTTTGATTGTACTTACCTGGATCCCAAGCGTCACTCCACCAACACTCTGGACAATACACAGGAAAAGGAACTCCGTCATCGTACATAGAAATAATATTTTTCTTGCACATATCACAACTTCTCTTATATAAAGATCTTTCGTTTCTCCAAATCATTCGACGAACAAAACGACAATGTGGACAAAAAGTCGGCGGAGGAACTTTTATCTTTTCATAAAAGTTAAAATCTTCAGATTCTATAGTGAAGTCTTTTTTACAATTCTGGCAATTTTTAACTTCACTATTATGCATAATTAAATCCCCTCTTTTTTGAGCTGTTCGACAAGATCTTGTGCCTTTCGAGAAAGCTTATTAGGAAGCTTAATATTTAATTTAATTAGAAGATCACCGCGCTTAGTTTTAGAAACAGGCACCCCTTTTCCCTTCACACGCAGAATTTCATTTATTTTTACGCCTTCAGGAATCTTAACTTTTATCTCGCCGTCTAGTGTTTCAATAGGATATTCAGCACCCAAAAGAGCGTCAGATAATTTTAAATTCAAATTCATTACTAGGTCATGACCTTCTCTTTTAAATGTCGGATGTGGTGTAACATTTATTTTTATATACAAATCTCCGGAAGTCCCTTTTGAAATTGCCTCCCCCATTCCGGACAGGCGAATCATCTCACCATCGCGAATACCTGCGGGAATATTAATAGAAATCTCTTCTTCACGTCGTAACACCCCAGCACCCTTACATTTATCGCATTTTTCAGTCGGAACCTGCCCAGAACCTAAGCATTCTTCACAGATTCTTGTGCTTTGAATAGAACCAAGAAATGATCTTTTAATTTCACGTATTTTTCCTTGACCATTGCAATATTTACAAGTATTCATCTTTGTCCCCGCTTTCGCCCCAGATCCGTTACAAGTAGTACAATTCGAAGTTTTTGTAATTAAAATTTTTCTATTAACACCGAAAACAGCTTCAGAAAAAGAAATTTGTATTTCGGTAGAAATATCTCTGCCACGACGAACCTTTGCTCTACCTCCTCCGCCTCCTGTAAAGAAATCAGAAAAAATATCATTTAAATTTCCAAAATCAAATTCTGTTCCCCCATTTTGAAATCCAGAAAAATCGAAACCTCCAAAACCGCCTTGCTGATATCCACCAGCTCCACCCATATTTTCGAAACCAGGACCAAATTGATCATATTTCGAACGCCTAGCGTCATCAGAAAGTATTTGATAAGCCTCGTTCACTTCCTTGAATTTCTTTTCATCTCCACCTTTCTTGTCTGGATGATATTTATGCGCCATCTTATAAAAAGCCTTCTTTATTTCGTCCTTCGACGCACTTTTATTTACACCTAATATTTCATAATAGTCTTTACTCATAGTATTTATTTTAGAATTATATCATAGGTTCAACCTCTTGGGAAGTCTTTTTGCTTACTTGTTTTTTCCCGGCACCCTGACTATCGTCAGAGATCGGGAAACCAACCTCTTCAGACGTCGGGGCTTCATCGTCTTCTTTTACTTCCTGTTTGTTTTTTAATTTTCTTTTAGCTTTTCCTTCGATTATTGCTTTTTCTTCTGCGCTTCTTATAATTGAGGCCTCCTCCTCGGCAATAAGATTTGCAGCGGCATCTTTAGCAATGGTATATTTTCTGTGAGATGCCTCGTAAATTTCTTTTTTATATGAATGATGAGTCGGAGGCAAAACTCGCAAAGTTTCCGCTGAAAATGGATCATAAGATTCACCATCAATTGTCATTTTTACGTAAATTTCACCAACTGCAAGGTTAATCATATCTTTGACATCAAAAACTGGAGAAAACTCCGGCTTCATTTTAACGGCATCTTCTCCTCCAACACGGAAAGTAATAATACTACCGCAATTACCAAGCACCGCCTGGTGAACTCGAGTAATAACTTGACCGACATATTGGTGCGCAATAGTAAGGTTCAGGGCATATTTTCTAGCTTCCGATAAAATATTTTCAAAAGTTTGGGTGACAACATTTTGAAACTCATCTACGTATAAATAAAAATCCTTACGCTCACTTTCCGGTATGGCTGCGCGTTCCATTCCGGCTTGTTTTATTTTTGTTAGAAAAATTGAACCAAGAAAACTGGAATTTTCTTCTCCCAAACGGCCCTTGGAAAGATTGATGAGAATAATTTTTCCTTCATTCATCAATTTACTAATATCTATTTTATTTTCTTTCTGTCCAAAAATATTTCTAAGCAACGGATCTGAGAGAAATTGTCCCAATTTATTTACCAAAGGAATAATGGCATCCGTATCAAATTTTTCTGACCAGTCAGCAAATTCTATAGCGAAGAATCTTTTGACCATATCATCGGTAATGTATTCAACAACTTTTTGTCTGTAATTTCTGTCCGTAAGCATTGAAATCATCCCGCGCATCGTGGCATGCGGATAATCAAGCAGAGCCAGACAAGTAAAACGAAAAACGTGCTCCAGTCGAGGCGTCCAGTTTGCTCCAAATTGTTTTTGGAAAACTTCAATTAATCCTTGAGTAAGCTGAAATTTAAACATCGGATCAACATTTGCAAGTGGATTAAATGATGCTGGAAAATCAACATCAGAAGGATCAATAATACAAACATCTTCTATTCGTTCTTTTGGTATATAATCAAGAATCGCATCCATTGTCTCTCCGTGCGGATCAATAAGACATAAGCCATGGTTATATGTTACATCCTGCCTGATTAAAAGTTCTAATAGCTTAGACTTTCCGACGCCGGATTTTCCAAGAATATAAAGATGCCTTCTGCGATCTACTCTTTTGATTCCAAAAATAAATTTTTTTTCTTCCAAGGCTGCAACATAGTTTGTTCGTCCAATAAAAGAAACCTCCGCTGGGTCGAATCTTCCAAAAACCGGTAATTCCGGTGGAGGTGGAGCATATTTTATCAGTTGAACTCGATTTGGCTTTGCCATATACTTGCTTATTTTACTATGATTTTAGGTTATTTTCAAATCTTTAATATACTTCTTTTTTATAACAATCTTTGCAAAAAATTTTAGGTGCTTCATCTTCTGTATAATGAGTTTTAAAATAAATACCACATTTATCACACACTCTATCTATTTCTTTCATCTGAGAAACCCACGTTTTTACTTTTTCTTCTATTCTACAAAATGGACATTGTCTAGAAAGTGGCACATTTAATTTTTTTACCAAATCTATTTCTTGACTTACTATTTTATATCCTCGTGGACAAGTACTACATTGGATAACTTCTTTTAATATTTCATTGGAAGTATCTTTTATGTTATCAGGTAAATCCGTGTAATTTATAGTTATCGGATATTTTTCAAAAAAATGATCATGCCATCTTAATTTATAATCTTCAACTTCATTTTTTGTTTTTGAAAATAAAAAATTGGCATAAGAATTATTATAAGCATGTGGAGAAAATTCCATTGGAAAAAATTCTCCATATCTATATACATTTCCTTTTTTATCTACATATGGCATATCTTCCATGTGCTTTATTATTTTCTCACGTAATTTAAAATACTCTTCCTTGCTATATTGCTTATTTAAAATACAATACTTTTTATTTCTAATAGAGATACATCCAAAATAATCAGATCCTCCGACAACTGACTTACAATATTCTGCATCATTCAATCCCCAACCAGATTCATGACTAAATTTTACATTAAAAGGGCTTTCTCCAACAGTCACACATTCGTAAATCAATTCAGCATTCATGCCCCAATCAACATAATCATAACTATCCTTCGTTGAACCATCTCTAATAAGCATAAGATATTTTGAATCTTCACAAGATGTAACATCAAAACATTGTTTGCAATTTTTAGATCTAAAAACATAACTACCTGAAACATTATTACTTTGAGTTTCCCATACTGGCTGAGGTAATGTATTTTTAAAATATTCCTGTGCTTTTTCTTTCCAATATATATATTCTTTATAGGAGCCTAAATCAATATTATTTATTTTCTTTTTGTATTCTTCCTCAGAAAATTTTTCACCCATAAATACATATGAACCATTTTTTATATTTGCTACTCCAAAGCAATGGTGTGCACCTTCACAATCTCTAATAAAAGCACTATCATAACAAAATCTGTTATTACTTATTGATCCATATATATTGTATGATTTAAAAAGATTTGAACAATCAAAACATTTTTCTGAATCCATAACAACAGAACATATATATAAATCCTTATTTCTAGTCAACCAAAAATCAGAAACACAATCTTCGTTGTAATCTGAAAAATAAACCATATAACAATTCCTTGAATGAGCTACATGATTTACATATGGTGAAGTTTTAATGGTTGCAGAATCTACGTGAAGAGCTAAAACAGGGGTTTTACATAAGAGTTCTTTCCATTGTTCTAAGAATGGTTTATTAAAATCAATCTCTATACCAAAACTTAATGGATCCCAATTGTCACTCCACCAACATTTTACACAGTAAACAGTAAAAGGAGCATTAGGTTCATACATTGAAAGTCCTTCTTCCCCACACAAATCACATTTCCTTTTAAACAAAGTAAAACTTGGCATCCAAGCAAGCCTTCTTTGCAATCGACAATTTGGACAAAAAGTCGGAAGAGGAACTTTGATTTTTTCGTAAAAGTTAAAATCCTCAGGTTCTATAACAAAATCATGTTTACAGTTCTGACATTGTTTTGTTTCATTTTCCATATTATTTCTATTCTATAATTCTAACGAATTGTAGAATACTTTTACCACGATTGGTAAGTTTATGTCGTACAATATTACCCTCACTTCTCTTCATGAGAAGTCCTGATATAGCCATTTTATTCATATGAGCAGATATATTTTTAAACTCTGATTTTAATTTGTCAGATACCTCCTGCACAGACAATTCTGGCTCTTTGCCTAATAATTCAAGTATTTGTAATCTTCTATGATTAGCAAAACCTTTGACTATCCTTTCCAATTCCCTGTTTGATTTTTTCATAATTTTTCTATTCTATAATTCTATAGAATATTAG